>JBFGDP010000010.1:0-19980 GCA_041580575.1 Christiangramia sp. | reverse complement strand
AGAATCTCCCAATGCAGGCCCAAGAGTGATCTCTCTTAGTTTAAATCCTGCACCTGTCTCGACATCTTCCTTGATATAAACCACAGATCTTTCTCCTGTCCATAATACTGCAGATTTTGGGATCACCATTTCCTTGGCCTTAGCCCCTGCCAGATCGTTTTTCACGATCCCGCTCACGAACATCCCGGGTTTAAGCTTTGCTTCCTTATTAGGAACTTCGATCCTGGCGGTTGCCACTCTGGTGTTATTATTCAATAGTGGATCGATGAAATCTATCTTCCCCACAAAGGTTTTGCCGGGAATAGATTGAACGGTATATTCTACCATACTCCCTTCTTTTACCCAGTTAAGGTCGGTTTCATAGAGATCGAAAAGGATCCACAGCTTATCCAGATTAGCGATCTGGTAAAGAGGCATCCCACGTTCAAGATAATCCCCCTGTTCGGCCATTAATTCGGTTACCACTCCGCTAACATCTGCAGTTATAGGAAATCTTTCAATTGGCTCTCCTCGGGTTAGCATTCTGTCAATCTGAGCATCGCTTATCTTCCAGTTTCTTAATTTTTGTTTGGCCGCTGCAAATAGTTCCGGCTGACTTTCTTTAATATCCTGGGCCTGCAATAATTCCTCCTGTGCAGTAACCAATTCCGGAGAATAAATAGTGGCCAGGCTTTGACCCCTGCTTACTTTTTCCCCGGTAAAATTCACTCTTAACTGCTCTATTCTTCCGGGAATATGGGTAGCCTGAGTATAAGAACTTCTTTCGTCTACCTCAACTTTCCCGTTCAATCTAAGTTCTTTTGAAGCCTCGCCAGTTCCTACCGTCATGGTGGAAATATTGGCCAGTTTCATCGCATTTTCACTCAGTTTAAACATATTTGCATCCAGGGAGTTTTCTTCCACACTCATAGGAATAAGATCCATCCCGCAAATAGGGCAATCTCCGGGATCGGGCTGCCTGATTTGAGGGTGCATGGAACAGGTCCAAACCTGGTCTTTCTCTGCTTCTGAATGAGCATGAGCTTCATCCTCATTAGCTTCTTTAGATTCTCCTCCAAAAAACAACCATCCCAACAGGATCCCTACTATCAGAATAACTACGCCTGTTATTATATTCTTTTTATTCGTTTTCATCGTTATTGTTTTTATATAGTAAAAACTGAAGTTTTGCAGCAGCCTGATATGCGTTGGCTACCGCTGAAATTTTTTCTGTCTGGAACATCAATACATCCTGATTCATTTGCAGCACCTCTTCAAAATCTGAACTGGCATTGCTGAAACCGGAGATCAATAATTTATTAGCCTGGCCTGAACTTTCTATCTGCTTATCGTAAAGCTCCAGTAAGCGCTTTGACCTCTTCAATTGAAAGGACGCCATTTCGAATTCACTTTTCATATCAATTATCCTTGCCTGTCTCTGATTTTCGGTGGCTTCTGTCATAAGTTCAGCTTCTTTGATGGCTGCATTATATTTCTTACGGAAAATAGGCAGACTAATAGACAGCATAGGCATAATAGCATCCTGCCCATTATCCATTGGCTTTGCATCGGTTCGTTTTGAAATCACGGTATAATCTACCCCAAGGCCTATCATAGGCATTCCCATTTTTTTTGCTACCAGTTGCTCACTTTTAAAGGCTTCTTTCTCACGGTCCAGCATCTCTACTTCAGGATGAGAATCAAAACTTGTTTCCTCTACGTTCATCTGTTGAAGATCCAGTGCTTCGATATTCAGCTCTTCCTGAACCACTATGGCTACGTCAGCCTCACGGTTTAACAGAAAATTGAATTGCTTTTTCAGGCTTTCCAGTTCCCCCTCCATTAATTCAATTTCTGTAGCTGCTTCTTCTCTTTTGATATCAACCTTCACCACATTCACCATGGGAGCTTTCCCGGCTTCGAACCTGTTCAAAGCCAATTTTCTATAGGAATCAAGAATCCCAAGATTTTCTTTTCGAATTTCTATTATTTCATTTACCCTATAGATCTCTGCATAAGCCAGCTTTAACTGAAGAAACAACTTTTCCCTTACTGCCACATATTGCTGAAATTTCGCCTCAGCCATCAGTTCCGCAGTGGTTTTTTCAGCTTCCAGTTTTCCAAACCAGGGAAACATCTGCATTAAAGTAAATCTGGCTTCCTGGGCTCCCAAACGGGTTTCCATCATTTGCCCAAAAGCACTGATGTTCAAGGTTGGATCTGGCAAGGCAGAAACCTGCGGAGCTTTTTCCAACGCTGCCTCAAATCTACTATAGGCAGCCTTTACTTCCGGATTATTTTCTGCACCCAGCTTAAGGTAATCTTCTATTTGCTGTGCCTGCATCACTCCACCTGCAAATACAAGACAGAGTAGCAGCAAACCCTTAAATGTATATTTAACTAATTTTTTCATCTTTCCAGTCTTTCTTGTTTTTTAACCACGCTTTCTCTCCAGTAAGCCTGTAGCACCGGCACCACGAAAATGGTCATGATCTGTATGATCATTCCGCCCACGATAGGGATGGCCATAGGCACCATAATATCAGATCCTTTCCCTGTAGAAGTCAGGACAGGGAATAAGGCGATAATAGTCACCGCGGTGGTCATCATCGCAGGACGAACCCGTTTTTTCCCCGCTTCCATTACAGAATCACGAACATCTGGCACCGTTTGAGGTTGCCTTCTTTCAAAGACCTGATGTATATAGGTTCCCATCAACACTCCATCATCTGTGGCGATTCCGAATAAGGCTATAAATCCAACCCATACCGCAACACTTAAATTCACCTCCTGCATCTGGAAGAGTTCACGCATATTGGTTCCAAAAACACCAAAGTCCATGAACCAGCCCTGACCATAAAGCCATATCATAATAAAGCCTCCGGCAAATGCCACAAACACTCCAGAAAAGTGAATAGTTGAAGCGATAACGGTCTTGAACTGGAAATATAGCAACAGGAAGATTATAAGTAAACATATTGGGATAAGAATAGACAAACGCTTAACCGCTCTCACCTGATTCTCATAATTCCCGGAAAACTTATAGCTCACTCCGGCAGGTACCTTTAAAGCCCCGTTATCGATCTTTTCCTGAATATAGTTTTGGGCATCATTTACCACATTCACCTCAGCATATCCATCCCGCTTGTCGAATAGCACATATCCAACCAGGAAGGTATCTTCACTCTTGATCATTTGCGGACCACGCACATAATTAAGATCGGCCAGTTCCCCTAATGGGATCTGAGCTCCCGAAGATGTTGGCACAAGTATCCTTTTAACCGATTCGGGATCATCCCGCAATTCTCTCGGGTATCTCACTCTAACCGGGAATCGTTCACGGCCTTCTACTGTGGTAGTGATCTCCATCCCGCCAATTGCGGTTTCTATGGTTTGCTGAACATCTTCTATACTTAATCCATATCTCGCGATCGCAGGTCTTTTTATATCTATCTCCAGGTAAGGTTTCCCTACCACCCTGTCTGCAAAAACAGCTTCAGATTTAACTGAAGGCACTTCTTTTAGAAGATCTTCCAGCTCCATCCCAAATGCCTGAATCGTTTTAAGATCTGGACCATAAACCTTAATGCCCATTGGGGCTCTCATCCCGGTTTGCAACATCACCAGCCTGGTTTCTATCGGCTGTAGTTTTGGTGCGGAAGTTACCCCGGGAAGATTGGTCCGCTTTACGATCTCATCCCAAATATCATCGGGGCTGTTTATATGATCCCTCCAGTTTCGGTAATATTCCCCATCCTCATCTGCAATTAGCTGTTCTTTCGAAACATTACGAAGCACGGCATCTTTATTAGACAAGGTGTCTCCGGTTTTTAAAATAAACCTGTCCTCATCATCAACCTTAAACCTCTGGGGTTTCCCAGCTTCAGATAAAACATATTCAGGTTTATAATTGATCACATTTTCAAACATGGAAACCGGCGCAGGATCCAGGGCACTTTCTATACGTCCCAGTTTACCAACAGATATCTCCACTTCGGGGATATCTGTCACCGCCATATCCAGTTGCTGAACGGTTTGTTTTGCATATTCTACCCCGGCATGCGGCATAGTGGTTGGCATTAGCAGAAAGCTCCCTTCATTTAAGGATGGCATAAATTCTTTTCCTACCCCTGGGAAAGAATGTGACAGACCAGACCAGACCTTTGTTTTCTTAATGTTCCATCCCACCTGATCGAAGCCGGTAGCGACAAAACCAAATAGCTTTGGAAAACCAACCCAGATCATAATTCCGAAGAAAACGGTCACTATTGGTAAAATGAAGAATTTGCCTTTATTGATTAAACACCAGTTCAAAATAGGCTCATAAAATTTTACCACGGCCATGAGCATAATGAGCGTGATGGCCAGTAATACAATTACAAATACGTAATTGGAAATAAGGCTTTTTTGAAAACCTAAAGGCATCCATTCTTCAGCAAGGAATAACAGGGTTACAGCAAGGGTGATTCCCAACGTGACCTTTTCAGAATAGCGACCCAAAAATTCAGGATTTCTATCTTCAAGAAGTTTTATAATCCCAATTAAGGTCAACGCCAGGGGTAACCAGAATGAGAATATCAGTGCCAGTGCTATTCCCAAAACGATCAGGATTATATTCCAGACCTTCTGACTCTTCTTTTTATCGATCTTAATATTAAAAGTATAATAAGACAACATTGGCAGGACTATGACACCTACTACAAATGCCGCAGCAATCGCAAAGGTCTTGGTAAAAGCCAGCGGTCTAAATAGTTTCCCTTCAGCATTCTCCATAAAGAATACTGGAATAAAACTAACAATTGTAGTTAGCAAAGCCGTGGTAATAGCCGGAGCAACCTCTACTGTAGCTCCATAAATTACGTTCAGTAATTTCTTTCCCCGGGCATCTTTATTCTCCGGCATTTCGAGCCATCGAATCGTATTTTCCACGAAGACGATCCCAACATCCACCATCACCCCAATGGCGATTGCAATCCCGGAGAGTGCCACAACATTGGCGTCTACCCCAAAATAACGCATAGCGATAAAGGTCATGAGTACAGCTATAGGCAGCAAACTTGAAATTAATATAGATGCTCTAAGGTTTAGAACCAGTACAATGATCACTATAATACTTATAAGAATCTCATGAGATAAAGCAAGTTCCAGAGTCCCGATGGTTTCATTGATAAGTTGCGTTCTATCATAGAAAGGAACGATCGTCAGTTTAGACTCGGTTCCATCACTTAGCGTTTTTGTGGGTAGACCGGATGAGATCTCACCAATTTTTTTCTTTACATTTTTTATAACCTGTAATGGGTTAGAACCATACCTGGCAACCACGACCCCGCCGGCTACTTCGGCCCCTCCCTTATCCAGCATTCCGCGCCGCTCGGCCGGGCCTAAATTCACCCTGGCAATATCCTTTATTAGGACAGGAGTATTATTTACTTCAGAAACTACTGTATTCTCTATATCCTCTATAGATTCTATATATCCAAGCCCACGCACTAAATACTCTACCTTATTCACTTCCAGGGTTTTTGCCCCCGCATCCCGGTTAGAATTCTTAACCGCCATCATTACCTCATTGATGCCGATATTATAGGCTTTTAAGGCATCTGGATCTACGTCTATCTGGTATTCCTGAACATATCCGCCTACCGAAGCAACCTCAGAAACACCTGAGGTGGCACTTAAACCGGGCTTGACGTAATAATCCTGGATCTTTCTTAATTCGTGCAAATCCCAGCCGCCGGTCACATTTCCATCCTTATCACGTCCCTCCAGAGTATACCAGAACACCTGCCCCAAAGCTGTGGCATCAGGCCCCAGGGACGGCTGAACCCCATTAGGTAACAATCCTGCCGGCAGGGAATTTAATTTCTCCAGAACTCTAGACCTGGACCAATAGAACTCAACATCTTCTTCAAAAATGATATAGATGCTGGAAAAGCCGAACATAGAAGTGCTTCTAACAGATTTCACCCCGGGAATTCCCAGCAACGAACTTGTTAAAGGATAGGTAATTTGATCTTCCACGTCCTCAGGAGATCGGCCTGGCCATTCGGTAAAAACTATTTGCTGGTTTTCACCTATATCGGGAATGGCATCTACAGGAACCTGGTCTTTCGGTAAAAATCCTGTATCCCAGTTGAAGGGAGCAGTTACCAATCCCCAGCCAACGAGAGCCAGCACCATTAGAACTGCCACCAGGCGATTGTAGATAAAGTATTTTATAATTCTATTGAACATTTTCTTTCAAATTTGATTTTGGAACACCACTCAATGTGGGTTTGAACAAGGCATAACAACGCAATATCAGGCCTTTAATAACCTAAAAGTGAACGTGATTCCTTTATATCAAATTAGAAAGACCTGGTCTTCCAGCTGTATATCTGTGACCAGTAAGGGAGGAGAATAATCTTTAAATGGGATGATCTGTCTGGGTAAACGCTCCAACAAATCAAAATAAGTAAAAGTAAAAGTGGTAATGAAAAGCTGCTGATGGAAATCGAAAGAATCAAAGGAAATCTTTAACTCATCCTGTCCCTCCACAGACACCTTCTTGTTAGTGCAGCAGTGATTTTCGATATCTGCACTCATTTGCATCCCGCAGGTCTTCGCTTTAGAGAACACTGCCTTATCAACCAAATGGCTGCCACAGAAATGCTTATCTACGGTAAAAGACATCGTAGATAACATCACCAAGAAGGCCATGCAAAGAGATATAATATGATGAAATACTTTTTTCACTGCCTCAAAAATACATAAAATTTCAATATCAGCACTTTAGACTGTTAAAACCATGTAATTCTGAGGTAAAGATAGCGTATCGGCAATGGCATTTAATTTCAGTTTTCTGGAATATACTTTCAAAAATATTGGAAAGAAACTACTTGGAGCTGTCGAGAATTTCTTCATTGCCTATTGAGAAACTGTTTCTGGAAATTTTGGTTTTAAATATAATTTTTAAACCGTAATTTTATGATAATCAACAACTTAAATAACTAAAGATGGAAAATAAAAAAATTATAGCCGTGATTGGGGCCACCGGAGCGCAGGGAGGTGGATTGGTTAGAGCAATTCTTAATGATCCCGATGGAAGTTTTAAGGTCAGGGCTATCACCCGCAATAAAAACTCTGATAAAGCGAAACAATTAGAGGAACTGGGCGCCGAGGTCGTTGAGGCCAATATCGATGAAAAAAATACTATCTCTAAAGCTTTTGAAGGTGCCTATGGAGCCTATTGCGTTACCAATTTCTGGGAGCATTTTTCTCCTGACCGCGAGATGAAACAAGCTAAAAATATGGCTGAGGCAGGTAAAGAGGCAGGGTTAAAACATATAATCTGGTCTACTCTCGAAGACACCAGAAAATGGATCTCACTGGATGATGATCGCATGCCAACCCTCATGGAAAAATATAAAGTACCGCACTTTGACGCAAAAGGAGAGGCCGACGAATATTTTACCGAGAGCGGAGTGCCTTACACCCTGTTATTTACTTCTTTTTACTGGGACAACTTTATTAATTTCGGAATGGGTCCTCAAAAAGGTGAAGATGGCAAACTAGCTATAAACCTCCCGTTAAGCAACAAGGAAATGCCGGGAATAGCTGCTGAAGATATCGGGAAATGTGCTTACGGGATCTTTAAAGCGGGAGATACCTATAAAAATAAAATAGTGGCCATCGCCGGGGAACATTTAAGCGGTAAGGAAATGGCCGAAATATTTACCGAAGTGCTGGGAAAAGATGTAAAATATAATGCTATAGAACCGGATGTTTACAGAAAATTCGATTTTCCGGGTGCCGATGACCTTGGGAACATGTTTCAATTCAAGGTTGAAGAAGAAGAATATTTCTGTACCATCAGGAATATCGATGCTACCAAAAAGTTAAATCCGGAATTGCTGAATTTCAGAAACTGGTTAAAACAAAATAAAGAAAGAATAGAGGTGTAAAGTCAGATCAATTCTTCTCCTCTCTGAGCTTATAATAGTAAAAGGCCGGTAAAAGTATTAACAGGAAGATTGGATGTATCAAAAACCTTCTTACATAAAACAATGCGAGGTAATGATCTCTCTCAATATTTAAAACCAGGTAGATAAAAACTGAGGTAGCAACTATATATAATAAGGCGTAAAGTATCGCTGAAAATTTGAGCATATTCAGATCTCTGAATCCAATATAGATGATGCCAAGTGATAAAACCGTATTCAGGGCAAACCTGATCGTAAGCGCGATCATCAACCTGGCCATATCCATCGGTGGAATGATTCCCAGCAAATAATCAGATTTAAAAAATTCTATAAGGGGATCATAGAAAAGTTGCTCTTCAAAAAATCTTATGGCAGCCAGTAGCAGAACCAACAAGCCCATTTCTACGTAACGATATCTTCTGGCTACTGTTTTTTCCATCTTGAATATATTCTAACCCAAATTAACCATAGAATAAAGACCGTTCCATATATCGCCAGAGGGAAAAATACTGAATGCATAAAACCGGAATACTGGGGATATTCATAAATACTCACCGCCAGAATAACGATCCTAACAATATTGATAGCATAGATGATCACTGACCCCGCAAAAAGATATAAGATCGTGGTGATAGGTTTACCGAAGAAGGCCAGAATAAAAGAAGCAAATAGAATTACGATACTGGCAGAATTACATCCCTCTACGATGCCGGCTAAAAAATAATCATTAACCATTAATTTCATAGATAGCCCTGTATAGTGCATAACCACCTCCACATTGTCATAACCCACACCCTGCATGAGACTCCCGCTTTGTCTCGCTACCAGCTGGGTAAGCGGATCGGGAACAGGTTCCTCTGTATCATAAATTCTTAAAAATCCACTATAAAGGATGGAAAACAGAAAATAGCTTCCCAGGAAAATAAAGATAAAGCGCAGAACTAGCCAATATTTGCGAATAAGGTCGAGCAATTCCTGAGGGGTTTTTAACAAATTTATAGAAAACCCAGGCTTAGATTACATAAGAAAATGAATACTTTTGCACTAAATATTGTTAATATGCCATTTCAGAAATTAAAACCAAGAGTAGAGGAAATTCTTAAGAATGAGAATGTAAGCGTCGACGACCGTTTAAAAGAAGTTTGCGAGCTCTTGGAATCGAGCATTCCATATTATGATTGGGTAGGTTTCTATTTTAAGAACGGAGATAAGGACGAACTTAAATTAAGATCTTTTGCCGGAGAACCAACAGATCATGAGATCATTCCATTTGGCAAAGGTATCTGCGGGCAGGTAGCCGTATCTAATAAGAATTTTGTGGTGCCAGATGTAAAAGCGCAGAATAATTATATAGCCTGCAGCATACACGTAAAGGCAGAAATCGTTATTCCATTATTTGTTAATGGTGAGAATGTAGGACAGATAGATATAGACAGTCATACCGAGGATCCCTTTTCACATGAAGATGAATTATTCCTGGAATGGGTTAACGAGCAGGTTGCCGCTATTCTCTAATGATCCTTTTTATATAGAACTAAAAAAACCTTCAATTAAATTGAGGGTTTTTTTATGCATTGCGTAGGGTAAGTCGAACTTTGCAGTTCAATATGTTCTAGAACTGAAATGCTATAATGACAAAGAGGATAATAAAAAATCCTATTAATTGCATTAAAGAAGACAGATAATCCTTTTCAATTTCATTTCCCATTTTCTTATCTTTTGCTCAAAAATAAGACAGCTAAACCCTGAGATTTAGATATTTAACGAACTTTAAATCTTTTATGGAAAAATTATGCTAATACAGCCCGGGCTTTCAGATTTTTTTAACGAAGGCTTTACATTCCGGTCCTGATGGCCTCTACGGGATCCAGCTTAGAAGCTGCTACCGCGGGAATAATCCCCGATATTAAACCTATTATTGCCGAAACTACGGTACCTATCAAAACGTTCAATGGTGAGAGAACAAATTCGAAATCGCCGGTGAACTGGGAGGCAATTATGGAGACCAGCCAGACAATGAAGAGTCCCACCATTCCACCAATTACAGAAAGTATGATTGCTTCAAACAGGAATTGTGAAAGGATAAATTTATTTTTTGCACCAAGTGATTTTTGAATACCAATAAGGTTTGTTCTTTCTTTTACACTCACGAACATGATATTGGCAATACCAAAACCACCTACAAGTAAAGAAAATCCACTTATCACCAACCCAATTATATTGAGCTGCCCGGTTATATTGTCTATAAAATTCGTGAATCCCTGTAATTGATTAATAAAGAAATTATTTATCTCGCCCGGTTTAATGGCCCGCATACTTCTTAATTGTTGTTCCAGCATGGCTACAAATTCATCATTATCAACTCCATCTTCCGGTTTTAATACAATCTGTGGAAATACGGTCCCTTTCGTAGTTCCAAATATCCTCCTGGCAAAATTGGCCGGTACAAAGGCCTGGCCATCCCGGGATCCTGTAAATAAGGATTGCCCCTGTTTTTTCAAAACACCTATAACTGTAGCTCTCCTTCCAAATATCCTGATCTCCTTCCCTATACCACTGGAATCACCAAACAGGGTTTTAGCCACTTCATGCCCCAGAACAATAACACCGGCACCACTTACCGCCTCAGGTTCATTAAAGAACCTGCCTTCTTCAAGGTCGAAAGCCTCTATGTCATAATATTCGTGTGTGACCGCTCCAATATCTACCCCGGCACTTGTCACATCCTGGTATTTCAAAGTTGCGCCTCCTGGTACACCAAGGGCAAAACTGATCGCTTCCAGGTCTGGCAAGGTTTTTTTTAAGGTTTGATACTCCTCATAAGTGACATCTGGAAATTGCTCCCGCTTCCATCGCGGGATATCTGAAGGACCAAACTTAAATCGCATTACGATCACCGTGCTATTATCCAGGGCGCTCAGACTACCGGTAATGTCTTTCTTTAAGGAATCTACCGCAGCTAGAACAGCGATAATAGAAAAAATACCAATGGTTACGCCAAGCAGGGAAAGAAAAGTACGAAGCCTGTTATTTTTTAGAGCGCTGATCGCAAAATTGAAGCTTTCCTTGAGTACGCGTAGATAGATTAGCATGGTATAAAATCAGCTGTTTTAGGGTGATTTAAACATAGGACGTTCGATATAAAATTTCGTTACAAAATTAATTGAGAATTCAATGGATGCACTTTTAGATTTTTGGCTTAAATGGTTACTTTTGCAGCTTTAACAAACACAACACAATGAGCGAATTAAAACAAGCAAAATCTGCTTTAATATCAGTTTTTAGCAAAGATGGACTGGAACCAATCGTAAGAAAACTTAACGACCTGGGCATCAGCATCTACTCTACCGGTGGTACCGAGAAATTCATCAAAGATCTCGGGATCGATGTGATTCCCGTGGAGGATGTCACTTCATACCCTTCAATTTTAGGCGGAAGAGTAAAGACGCTTCATCCAAAAGTTTTTGGCGGGATCTTAAATCGCCAGGATCATGCAGGTGATGTTAAAGAACTGGAACAATATGAAATTCCGCAGATAGACATTGTGATCGTGGACCTTTATCCTTTTGAAAAAACAGTTGCTTCCGGCGCTTCTGAACAGGATATCATCGAGAAGATCGATATTGGTGGTATTTCTCTTATTCGTGCCGCCGCCAAGAACTTCAAGGATGTTACCTGCGTCTCTTCAGTAGACGACTACCAGGAATTCCTTGATCTGCTGAATGAAAAGAACGGAGAGACCAGCATGGCCGATAGAAAACGTTTTGCTACCAAGGCTTTCAATATTTCTTCTCATTATGACTCAGCGATCTTCAACTATTTTAACACGAACGCTGAAGTGAATTCATTCAAACAAAGTGAATTAAAAGGCAAGGAATTAAGATACGGTGAAAATCCTCACCAGAAGGGAACTTTTTTCGGAGATTTCGATGCTATATTTGATAAACTTCACGGGAAGGAACTTTCTTATAATAACCTGCTCGATGTGGACGCAGCGGTAAACCTTATGAACGAATTTAAGGGTGAAGCTCCAACATTTGCGATATTAAAACATAATAATGCCTGTGGTCTTGCTCAGCGCGATACCGTACACCAGGCCTATATAGATGCCCTGGCCGGCGATCCAGTTTCAGCATTCGGCGGGATTTTGATTAGCAATGTAGAAATAGATGCCAGAACTGCTGAGGAAATCCACAAACTTTTCTGTGAAGTAGTGATCGCTCCATCATTTTCTTCAGAAGCCTTAGAAATACTAAAGGGAAAAAAGAACAGAATTCTTTTAGTCCTTAAGGATGTTACACTTCCAAAAGACCAGGTAAGAACCTGTTTGAATGGTGTTTTGGTACAGGATAAGGATCTAAAAACCGATGCTCTCGAAGATCTGAAACAGGCGACAGATAATAAACCATCAGAAGAAGAGTTATCTGACATGATATTTGCATCTAAAATTTGCAAACACACAAAATCCAACACTATCGTATTGGCCAAAAACAAACAACTATGCGCAAGCGGAACAGGGCAAACTTCCCGAGTTGACGCCTTAACCCAGAGCATAGAGAAAGCAAGATCTTTTGATTTTGATTTAAATGGTGCTGTAATGGCGAGTGACGCTTTTTTCCCGTTCCCAGATTGTGTGGAGATTGCCGGAAATGCCGGTGTCACTGCGGTAATTCAGCCAGGAGGATCTATTAAGGATCAGCTGAGCATCGATTATTGCAACAAAAATAATATCGCAATGGTGATGACAGGAACACGCCATTTTAAACATTAATTTTAGTACATTTACCCGAACCTCAATACTTATAAAAACACTATGGGATTTTTCGACTTTCTCATTGAAGAAATTGCCATCGACTTAGGTACAGCCAACACCCTTATAATTCATAACGATAAAGTTGTTGTAGACAGCCCCTCCATCGTAGCGCGAGACAGAACTTCCGGTAAGATAACTGCCGTAGGTAAAGAAGCTGCCATGATGCAGGGTAAAACGCATGAGAATATCAAGACGATACGCCCGCTTAAAGATGGGGTAATTGCAGATTTTGATGCCAGTGAGAAGATGCTCACCATGTTCATTAAGGAAATACCTGCGCTTAAGAAAAAACTTTTCACCCCTGCTTTAAGAATGGTGATCTGTATCCCTTCTGGTATTACCGAAGTGGAGATGAGAGCCGTAAAGGAAAGTGCAGAACGGGTAAATGGTAAAGAGGTTTATCTTATTCATGAACCAATGGCGGCAGCTATTGGGATTGGAGTAGATATCATGCAGCCTAAGGGTAATATGATCGTGGATATAGGTGGTGGTACTACCGAGATCGCTGTGATCGCCCTGGGTGGAATTGTGTGCGACAAATCGGTAAAAATTGCCGGTGATGTATTCACAAATGACATTGTATACTACATGCGTACGCAACATAACCTTTATGTTGGTGAACGTACAGCTGAAAAAATAAAGATCCAGATTGGTGCTGCTACCGAAGATCTTGAGGTTCCGCCAGAAGAAATGAGTGTACAGGGTAGAGACCTTTTAACAGGGAAACCGAAACAGGTAAATATCTCTTACCGTGAGATCGCCAAGGCTTTAGATAAGTCTATCCTCAGAATCGAGGATGCGGTTATGGAAACTCTTTCCCAAACGCCCCCAGAACTTGCTGCCGATATTTATAATACCGGTATATATTTAGCCGGTGGTGGATCTATGTTAAGAGGATTGGATAAACGACTATCTCTAAAAACAGATCTTCCCGTATATATTGCCGAAGATCCGTTAAGAGCAGTAGTTCGTGGAACAGGGATTACCTTGAAAACGCTGAACCGTTATAAAGGCATTTTGATAAAGTAGGAGAAGTTTAATTTATGCAGCAGATTTTCAACTTTCTTATTCGGAATAAGAATTCAATTTTATTCCTAATCCTGTTTGCTGTATCCATATTTTTAACGGTTCAAAACCACGCCTTTCATAAAAGCAGGTTTGTAAGCTCTGCAAATTTTATCACCGGTGGTGTGTATTCCTGGTCTAACAACATCAAAACTTATCTTCATCTCGATGAATATAACAAAAGACTTCTGGAAGAAAATAATCAGCTTAGGAATATCATATCGAACATCAACGATAGTATTTCTATAGAACAACAACTCGACAGCACATCTTTTGAAGGTGATTATCTATTTAGAACGGCCAGGGTCATTAACAATAACTTTTCCAAACGCGATAACTTTCTCACTATCAACAGTGGAGAGAATGCCGGAATTGAACCGGAATTCGGGGTGATCACCAGCCAGGGAATTGTTGGGATAGTAGACCGGGTAAATGAAAATTACTCCAGGGTGATCTCCATACTTAACAGCAGATCCCGGATCAATGCCCAGCTGAACCACACCAACCATTTTGGTAGCTTGGTATGGAATGGAGAAGATCCCAATATCGTCCAATTGATAGATGTGCCAAGACAGGCACCGGTACAAAAGGGTGACACCATCATTACCGGAGGTAGATCGCTTATCTTCCCTAAGGGACTCCCTATTGGCACCATAGAAGATTTTACCCTAGATCAAACCCAAAGTTATTATACGATCAACATTAAGCTGTTCAATGATATGACTAATATTGGTTATGTATATATTATTGAAAATGTGAATAAAGAGGAAATAGAAAAATTACAGGAAGCAGATGAACAGTAAGCTTATTTCAAATATCGCCCGGTTCTTCATCCTTTTATTCCTGCAGGTCCTAATCCTGAATAATATTAATTTTGCAGGGTATATCAACCCCTATCTATATGTTCTTTTTATCCTGCTTTATCCCTTTGCCGGGAACCAGAGTCTCTTCCTTTTTCTTTCTTTTCTTCTGGGATTAAGTGTGGATATATTCGAAGATAGTGGTGGTATTAATGCCGCCGCCTGCCTGGTGGCAGCTTTTGTAAGACCTAACCTGCTTAGATTTTCTTTTGGGATAAGTTACGATCACCAAAATATAAGACTGGCAGCAGCTCCCTTTGGATCCAAACTTAGCTATATTTTCCTGATGGTTATCATTCACCATTTTGTGCTTTTTTCCCTGGAGATGTTTAGTCTAAATCATATATTGCTAATACTGAAAAAAACATTATTTTCCACTATATTCACGGTAATCCTAACCCTTTTGAGCCTTACATTATTTAGTAAAAAATATCGATGAGAAAAGTTTTACTATATATAACCATATTAACCACCGGTCTAATTTTTATCGGCAGGCTTTTCTATCTGCAGATCGTGGATACCTCCCTGGCTATAAGATCGCAGGATAATGCGATTAAAGTTGTTTATGATTATCCACAGCGCGGTTATATTTATGACCGTAATGGTGAATTGATGGTATCTAACCAGCCGTCTTATGACGTCATGGTCATCCCCAGGAATTTAAAGCCTTTCGATACTACAGAATTCTGTAGTATACTAAACCTTTCCAGAGAAGATCTGGAAAAGAAACTAGATAAAGCCCGAATTTATTCTCCCATGCTACCTTCAGTAGTGATACCTCAGTTAACTAAGAGTGAGTATGCTATCCTTCAGGAGAAAATGAGGAAATATGAAGGTTTTTATATTCAGAAAAGATCGCTTAGAGATTACCAGGTAGATCACAGTGCCAATGTGCTGGGATATATTGCCGAGGTTAACCAAAAGATCATTAATGAAAACCCTTATTATATTTCCGGGGATCTTATTGGCCGGGCCGGTGTAGAAAGTCAGTATGAAGAATTACTCAGAGGTGTTAAGGGAGTAAAACATATTCAAAAGGACCGGTTCAACCGCGATATTGGCCCGTATAAAGAAGGGATTTATGATACATTGCCAGAGAAGGGCAAGGATATTACTATCACGGTAGACAACTCATTGCAGGACTACGGGACGAAATTAATGAAGAATAAGCGTGGGGGAATTGTTGCCTTAGACCCTCAAAGCGGGGAGATCTTAGCACTGATAAGCGCCCCAACCTATGATCCCGCGAAATTAGTAGGTCGCAGCAGATCCAGAAATTACTGGGAACTTTATACAGACTCTATAGCAAAACCCCTGTATGACCGTGGCCTGCTTGCAGAATATCCTCCGGGCTCGCCGTTTAAAACATTAAATGCTCTCATCGGTCTGCAGGAAGGAGTTGTGGATACGAAGGACAGCTTTTCCTGTAACCATGGCTACGCATATGGAAGGGGAAGAAAACTGGGATGCCACGCCCATAAGAGTCCGCTATCGATGATCCCGGGCATCGCCCAATCCTGTAATGCCTACTTCGCGAATGTTTACCGCAGGATCATTGAAAAATATCCTTCTCCGCAGGATGGTATGGATGCCTGGAATGCACATTTAAAGAGTTTTGGCCTGGGCCAGTTTATGGGTAACGACCTAAGTACAGGAAGGCCTGGGAAAATTCCAGATGCAGATTATTATAACAGGATCTATGATTATCCTACCTATAAATGGTTTGCTTCTGCAACCCTATCTAATGCCATTGGTCAGGGAGAAGTCCTTATGACTCCAATTCAATTAGCCAATATGGCCGCCACCATTGGAAATAAAGGCTGGTATTATACTCCGCATATTCTTAAGGAAATAAATGGTCAGCCTATCAAGGAAGAGAAATTTACTAAAAAAAATTACACCACTATAGAGGCCCGGCACTTCGAGCCTGTAATCGAAGGCATGCATGAGGTATACAAAAGCGGAACGGCTTCTACCCTTAGAATTCCAGGTGTGGAGATCGCTGGAAAAACCGGAACAGCCGAGAACTTTGCAAGAATTGATGGAAAAAGAATGCAATTAACAGATCATTCTATTTTTGTTGCCTTCGCTCCGGTTGATAACCCTAAAATAGCGATCGCAGTCTTTGTTGAAAACGGGTATTGGGGAAGTAGATATGCAGGAAGAATGGCGAGTTTAATGATCGAGAAATACCTGAAAGGGACTATTACCAGAACCGATATGGAAAAATGGATCCTGGAGCACAGTCTTGAAGATGAGTATGCCAAACCCCTGAGCGGAGAACCTTTCAGAATCAATCAGTAAATGAGTAAAAGCAGCGCGGGATTTGACTGGATAAGCATATTTATTTACCTGGCCTTGATTAGTTTTGGATGGGCTAACATTTATTCGGCTTCATTGGGTTCGGGATCAGGTTCATTTTTAGACCTTGGTCAGCCTTACGGTAAACAGGCCCTTTTCATAGGACTAAGTATTTTTCTTATTATCATAATACTTTCTATTGAAGCTAAATTCTATCAGCGGTTTTCCAGCGTAATCTATATCATTTCTTTATTATCCCTGGCGGGACTCTACGTCTTCGGGAAAACCATTTCTGGAGCAACTTCCTGGTATTCTTTTGGAAGTTTTGGACTACAACCATCTGAATTTGCCAAATTTGCTACTGCCCTGGCGTTGGCGAAATACCTTAGTGACATCCAAACCAACATTCGCATGCTTAGCCATCAGGTGAAAGCATTCATTATAATAGCCATCCCTGCGCTATTGATCATTCCTCAGCCAGATCCCGGAAGCGCCCTGGTATATGCGGCTTTCTTTTTTCCACTATACCGCGAAGGATTATCTGGTTTCTACCTGGTAACAGGTTTAACTGCCGTTGCTGTTTTTATTTTAACCCTGGTAATTGGCCCGCTTTGGGTAAGTGCCATGGTTTTATTCATCGGCTTATTCCTGTTCTTCAGAAAGAGAAAAAAGCGTCCCGGAAGGGTTCTTATTACCCTTTTCGCCTTGATCTCTATTGGCTTAAGCTTTTCTGTAGATTATATTTTCGAAAATGTCTTTGAACAAAGACACCGAGACAGGTTTAATATCGTCCTTGGAAAAGAGGTCGATTCCAGGGGAATTGGTTATAACACAAACCAGAGCGAGATCGCGATAGGCAGCGGGGGATTACTTGGAAAAGGCTGGACCGAGGGAACACAAACCAAGGGGCATTTTGTCCCGGAACAGCATACAGATTATATTTTTAGCACCGTTGGCGAAGAGTGGGGCTTTTTGGGCAGTTCGATGGTGGTGTTGCTCTTTATTGCGCTTTTATTGCGCTTACTGGTGCTCGCTGAAAGGCAGCGAAATCAATTCTACAGGGTATATGGTTACTCGGTCATAGGCATCCTGTTTATTCACTTCCTGGTGAATATAGGGATGGTTATAGGTATCTTTCCCACGGTGGGAATACCATTACCCTTTTTCAGTTATGGAGGATCAGGTTTATGGGGATTCACCATCCTTCTCTTTATTTTTATTAAACTGGACTCAGACCGGTTATCTTATTAGCTGCATTGATCTGTTAATAACAGAACAGCCGCTACCAGAAGGATTATTACGGGATAAATAAATTTTCTTTTCATCTATTTTAAGGATATAAATTCTGCTACAATAATACATAAACCACATTTAAAGGTTTCTATAAATTAACAAAAGACATAAAAAAACCCGGAAGAAAACTTCCGGGTCCTTTCATTTGAAATATTGTTTAGTTCTTCACTTTTGTTTTACCATCTACATCTGCCAGTTTGCTTCGGGTGATATTATTCATCTTAATATCTGATAGCACATTGATCGCTTCCTCGATATAGACATCTTTACTCAAACTTTCATACCACCTCTGTCTCTTTTCTTTCAGGATGGTATCTGTGGCAAATAGCGATTCCTCATAAGGCAGAGAACTATAGGTAAGATCTGTTTTATAATCTTTAATAGCATCAAATTGTTTCGCTATTTCCTTATCCTTTTCAACCTGCGCTGCATATGCATCATAACTTAATGGATAGGTGCTATCTTCACTCTGGGTTTTAACCCATCTGGCGTTATCCTCGATAAGTTTTAATTGTGCATTGGTACTCATACGCTTTTTACTGGCTTCAATCGCCTCATCATAACCAACATAACCATCCCAGATTGTATAATCTGCTGCATCGATCTTATCCCATGGCAGAGGATTTTCCTGGTCTTTCTCGCCTATATCCACAAAACTATACCTATCTGGAACCACAACATCACTCTTCACACCTTCAAGCTGAGTTGATCCACCATTCACACGGTAGAATTTTTGGGTGGTGATCTTTAAAGCCCCCATGTCGCCCATATCATTATTCCTAAGCCACCTGTTGAGATCTATCACATTTTGAACAGTACCTTTACCATAGGTTTGTTTACTACCTATTATCACAGCCCTCTTGTAATCCTGCATTGCCGCGGCAAGAATTTCTGAAGCTGAAGCCGAAAGTTCATTCACCAGGATCACTAATGGTCCATCCCATAATACCTGAGGATCTTCATCCTTAAGCACTTCCTTACGCTGCCCATTAGATTTAACCTGCACAATTGGCCCTTCTTTAATGAACATACCTGCAATATCCACTACAGTTTTAAGAGAGCCTCCACCATTATTTCTAAGATCTAGCACCAGACCTTCCATACCTTCCTGCTTAAGCCTGATAATATCCTGCTTAATATCTGAAGCTGCATTACGCTCATTATAATCGGTCATATCAAAATAGAATTTCGGCAGGTTGATTACACCAAATTTTCTACCATCCTTTTTGACTAAAGATGCCTTAGCATAGGTTTCTTCAATTTCAATAACATCCCGGGTAAGGGTGACTTCTTCTATATTACCCATTACCTTTTTACGAACAGTAAGGGTAACCTTAGTGTCTTTAGGTCCTTTAATAAGACCTACAGCATCGTCAAGTCGCATTCCCACAATACTTACCGCCTCCTTCTCATCCTCCTGCTTTACTTTAAGGATCACATCTCCTTCTCCAATTTCTTCACTTCTCCAGGCCGGTCCACCAGAAATGACCTCGGTGATGGTGATGTTATCGCTGTCTTTGACCAAACGAGCTCCGATACCTTCGAGTTTTCCAGACATGGCGATATCAAAACGATCCTTATCCTGAGGAGCAAAGTATAAAGTATGAGGATCAAATTCTTCTACGATCGCATTGATATAGACTGAGAAATAATCTTCTCTTTCAAGATCATCAGTGAAATCATAATACCTGTTTATATTAGAAAGGGT
>JBFGDP010000009.1:0-20315 GCA_041580575.1 Christiangramia sp. | reverse complement strand
GTGGTAACAGTGGTATCCATTGGGATTTCCACATTCTGAGAAAACAGGTTCGTAATACTAAGTAAGGTTAGGCTAATAAAAAATGAAAATTTTTTCATTCCGATTTAAGGTTCTATTGGTTAAAAATTAATTTTTATTATTGAGGTTCTCGTCTCTGAAAATAATAACGTAGCTAATAACGAGCGCTCCTGCAGCGGCCAGTAAAAAGAAAAGCATGGCCAGGCCAGGATATCCAAATATCTGAAAATCTGAGGGTATTTGCATTAGCATAGATGCTCCTATAATCATAGCGGCCACAATGAGCCCAAGGGTAATACGATTGGCAACTTTTTGAAAACCATCTGTAACCCGTTTCTCATCAATGGCGTCAATTTTGAGCCTAAACTCGTTATTTGCCAGATTTTCAGAGATGCGATTCATCCTTTCGGGCATTCTTTCCAGAAAATGTTTGGATTCGATCAAAGTCCCGAAAAAGTTTTCCGGTTTTAACTCGCTGATCATTTTTTTTCGCATGATCTCATGTACATTCTTCTGTATGGCTACTCTCAGATCAAATTCAGGGTCAAGTAGCGCTACGATCTGGTCGAGATTTAAAAGGATCTTGCCCAGGATGTTTATTTCCACGGGTAGTTTTATGTGAGTGTTTAGCGCCAGTCTGTTTAGCTGGATTAGTATCCTGCCTGTTTGCAGATCTTTAGCGAGGCTGTTATCACTTTCCATGATCACGTCGCTCACGGTTTTAACGAATTGTTTTTTCTGAGAGTGCTCATCCAACTCGCTCATTTTGAGCAATATTTGCGCCGTCTTTTCACCGTTGCTACGGCTAATAGCTAATAATAGTTCCATAAGATTCTCCTGCAACTGTGGAGAAAATCTGGCGACCATTCCCAGATCGATCAGAGCGATCTTGTTATCATCTGTAAATTTAATGTTGCCGGGATGAGGATCTGCATGGGCAAAGCCATCATTAATAATTTGTTGCAGGTATGCTTCCACCAGTTCTTCCACATGCTCTGAAAAATCGTTTTCCATCTGCCTGAGGGGCGAAAGGGAAGTGATCTTTTTTCCACCAACAAATTCCATCGTCAAAACCTTTGTGGAACTATAATCCAGTATCGGTTCAGGAATAATTAAATGTTCATATTGTGCAAGATTCTTTTTTAATTTGATAAGATTCTGTGCTTCTTTTTTATAATCCAGTTCATTGATGAGGATCCTTCGTAATTCTGCGAAAACCTCATCTAAGGCGTATGTTTTTGCGGCCTCAAGATGTTTTACAGCCAGGGCCGTTAATTCATCAAGAGTATCAAGATCATCTAAAAACCTCTTGGCTATCCCGGGTCGTTGAACCTTCACCGCCACAGGTTTTCCCGAACGCAATTCGGCCCGGTGAACCTGGCCAATAGAGGCACTGGCCAGTGGTTTTTCATCGAATGAATTAAATGCTTTGGAGATTTTTGTCCCAAGCTCTTTTTCTATGATACTTTGTACTTCATCAAATGGCACCGGAGAGACATCATCCTGCAGAGTCGCCAGTGCTTCCAGGTATTCATCAGGCAATAGATCTGGGCGAGTAGAAAGCAATTGGCCCAATTTGATATAGGTTGGTCCCATATCCTTTAGATCTTCCACCAGCTCCTCCGGGGTTTGATCAAACTGATGTTCTTCATCCTCTTCAGAAAGGGAACCGGTCATAGCAACTTCACTGGTTTGCCTGAATAGATCACTATTCCAATACTTAAGCATGAAATGTATGAACTTATAATAACTCTTGATCTTATCTGGTGTAGTGCTCATGAATTACAATAATTGGTTAGCGGTCTAAATTTATAAAATAAAGCGCGATTAAAATGAAAGCAGATTATTTAGGTGGTTAATATTATTGGGATGACCAAATAAATATAGCAGGTCGCCTTGTTCTATAACCGTAGAAGGAGATATTTCGGTTAAATAGCGCCGGTCACGGTGAATGGCCAGAAGGGTCAACCGGTAGTTCTTCCCAAGCCCTGATTCTTCTATGGTTTTTCCAACAATCTGGTGATTATTTCGTTGCACCTTTAAGGTGACGATTTCCCGGTTAGGAATATTTAAATGTTGCAGAGCGGGGGAGTGCGGACTTTTCTTCATAGAGGTCAGCATCTCATAATCTGAAGAGCGAATCTGGTTGATGAATTCCTGAATTTCATTAAATGGTACCAGGTACTTTTTAAGCACCCTGGTGAAGATCTCTATAGATGTTTCAAACTCTTCCGGAACCACTTCGTCTGCGCCCAGTCGCATGGCATCTTCCATATCCTTTACATATTTTGTTCTTACAATGATGGTAGCGGTCTGGGTGAATTGCCTAATTGTGGTCAACATTTTTTTGGTGGCTCCGGGATCTGAAATGGCGATCACGATCACTCTTGCTTCCTGAACATGGGCGTGCTTCAGAATTGTGGGTTGAGTTGCATCTCCAAAAATTATGGGTTCATTATTCTTTTTAGCCGCTTCAAAACTATCTGGATTTGTATCGATCACCACGTAGGGGATTTCTGCTTTTCTGGCGGCTTTGGAAATATTCGCTCCATTGATTCCATAACCGATTAAAACAAGGTGGTCATGAAGGTTCTCTTCTGAAAATTCTTCTTCGGCCTTGGAACTGTTTTTAATATTTTCTAAACGTTTTCTAACTGCTGAAGGGATCGGAGCTTTAAGAATAGAGTAAGTTATCCTGGGGGCATATGAGATCAGGAATGGTGTGACACCCATAGTAATTATTGAAATAGCCAGGAAATACTGATAAATATTTTCAGGGATGATTCCGTTTTCCTTCCCGACCCCAGATAACAATAAAGAGAATTCACCTACCTGGAATAAACTGAATAAGGCGAGAAACACAGTTCTTGCAGGATATTTCAGGATAAGGACGGTTACTCCAACTACCAGCATTTTGAGCAGGATCACTCCTATCACCAGAAGAACGATATATATAAGGTTATTAATAAAGAACTGTAGGTTAAGTAAGGTGCCAACCGAGATAAAGAAAAAACTAATAAAGATCTCTCTAAAGGGTAATACATTTGCGGTAGCCTGATGGCTGTAGTCTGATTCAGAAATGATCAATCCGGCGAAAAAGGCACCAAGTGCTAATGATAAGCCTACTGTCGCGGTAAGCCAGGCGACTCCAAAGCAGAATACCACTACTGTTAATATAAATAGTTCCTGATTTTTTGTTTTCACTACCCATCCAAAAATCTTAGGTGCGACATACCTCGCCAGAATGTAAACGATAATAAGTACCAGTAAAATCTTGATGGCCAATATAGCTACGGTGGATAAAATATTAGGCGTTTCACCGGCTAGGAGGGGGGTGAAGAGCATCATGGGAACGACTATGATATCCTGAAATATCAGGATCCCGAGTCCAATCTTACCATGTGGGGTGGAAATTTCCCCTCTTTCCTGAAGTAATTTGAGAACGATTGCTGTACTACTCAAACTAAAAAGAAAACCTAGAAATATAGAGGTGTTCATGGGAAGTCCTATAAACGTAGAGATCAGGGCCGTTATTAGGATCGTTCCACCAACCTGAAGCCCACCACCCAGGAAAATAATCTTCTTTATAGAAGCAAGACCCTTTAACGATAGTTCTATACCAATTACAAATAACAGGAAAATGATCCCGATCTCAGAAAGTAACTCTACCTCATGCTTTGAGCTAATAAGATTGAATGCATAAGGCCCTGCTATAATACCTGCAAGGAGAAAGCCCAGGATCGCCGGCAATTTCAACCGGTTGAAAGCAAGGATTATTATAATAGATAAACCTAAAATAATAACTATATCCTGTAAGATTGGACTCTCCATAAATTAATTTTTTAAATCGAATTTAAAGATAATAAGTTAAGTGTGCTTTCTTCTTAAAGATCAAAAAAAAAGCAGCGGGATTTATTCCCGCTGCTTAATAATATTGGTTTTAAGTTTTCTAGCCCTTTAGCCAGGCCTTACGAAGTGCAATTTGATCTTGGCTTGCATTTGGTACTTCAACAAAAGTTTTATTCTTGTCTTTAGGCGTGATGATCTTCCCTTCCAGTTTAATCTCTTCACCATCTCTTGCGAGGGTCATGGTAATGTTATCACCTTCATTCCAGGACTGGCTGGCCATAATTAGATCATATACATTTTGAATATTGTAAGCTACACCGTTTACAGATTTCAATGTGTCACCACCCTTTACGCCCAGTTCTTTCAGAAATGTATTCATTTCTATATCGTTTCTGAAAATAATTTCCATTGTTTGCTGGTTCGCAGTGATGTAAGGCGATTGTCCATTGATAAAAAAACCAACTTCTTTTAAAATCTCTTTTTCCTCTAAACCAACCTTGGCGAAGAATTCATTGTAAGGAATAGGTGTGGAACCACTCACATAGGTATCAAAGAAATTTTTGATCTCCGGGTAAGTAAGTTCTACGATGACAGGGATTAGATCTTCATCATTAAATGGCTTATCTTTTCCATATTTATCGTTTAATTTTTTCATCAGGTCAAGAATACCCATGTTTCCATCGCTTAATTCACGTAATCGAATATCCAGTGCCATTCCTATAAGAGCACCTTTAAGATAGACATTATAGTAACTGTCTTTATATTCATCTTCCAGGATATTCTTACTCATTACGGTAAAAGGTACAGTATCATCAAATCTTCTGGAGGTATTGATCTTATCTACCATACGATTATAGAACTCCTGATTTTCTATCAAGCCCTGATTAACCTGAAAGAGGTTCGCGAAATATTCAGTTACTCCCTCATATAACCATAAATGCTGAGACATTTTTGGGTCGTTATAATCGAAATAATGTACCTCGTTCGAATGGATTCCCAGAGGTGTGATTATATGGAAAAATTCGTGGGAAACTATGTCTGTCATACTTTTATCCAGAGCTTTTGCCTCCATCGTTTCTGGCATTACCACAACGGTGGAAGTGTGATGCTCCAATGCACCAAAATTACCGGCATTTCCCTCGCCTGGGGAATCTGATAAATATACCAGGATTGCATATTTATCGGTACTGTTTATATTACCTAAGAATCTCTTTTGCGCACGGATCATTTTTTCCATTTCCGGTCTCAAACTTTTGGCAGAATGCTTTTGGTTTGGAGAATAAACGCTTAACAAAACCTTCATGTTCTCTACCATGAAGCTGGTAGTATCTGGTGCAGAGTACATAATTGGATTGTCTATCACTTCAAAATACCTGTCCAGGTTATAGATGTCTATTTTACTGTTTGCATCCTTACCATCCAGGGTTGAGTTGATAGTTAGAGAAGTACCGGCGATCAGGTCTTTTGGCCTAAGAATTTCCAGGCGGAATTTCTTTTCTTTCATCCTGTCAAAATATCCTACGAATCCATGCAGGTTTAAAAGGAAATTTTCGTCTTTTAAAATATTGGTCCCAGCCATAGAATAAACACCTCCTTCGTTATCCCAATCGAATGAATCGTTCACCAGGTACATCACCTTATCCAGGTTTTGTGCATTGGGGATGGTATAACTATTATCATCAACCTTAATAAAATTCAATTCATTTCCCTTATAGTCAATTGCTTTAAAACCTTCTGTAAATTTCCCGTAATTATCTTCTGAATAGGTGCCGGGGACGGTTTTTGGAATATTAAAGGTAGTAGTGTCTGTGGTGAACCTGTCTGGGTCTATGGTCACCCACACTTTATCGTCCTGCACATCTACCAGGTTAATTTTGGCCACCACCGGTTGCTCGATTTCAGTTTGAGGTACATTTTGGGTTTTACAGCTAAATAGAAGGGTTGCTGTGGCAATACCCATTATTATTTTTTTCATAAGATGGTCTCTTTGTTTTATAAGACTTGGATTGTGTGAAAATGTTACAAATAAAAAAAGGCGCACCGGGCGCCTTTAAAAATACATTATTTTTTAGGTTATGCACGTACATGGCCTTCACCCAGTACATAATATTTATTGGTAACCAGTTGTTTTAAGCCTAAAGGACCTCTGTGGTGCAATTTATCTGTCGAAATTGCCAGTTCGGCACCAACACCCATCTGTCCACCATCTGTAAACCTGGTAGAGGCATTATGGTATACGGCAGCACTATCTACCTGTTCCATGAAAGTTAATGCTTCTTCTTTATCCCGGGTAATTATTGAGGCAGAATGCCCCCCGGAATAGTGATTAATCTTTTCTATAGCCTGCTCCAGGCCATCGATCGCACCAATTACAATCTTCATCGCCAGAAATTCTTCGTACCAGGTATCTTCTGATGGAACTTTTTCTTCATCATAAAGAACTTTTGATACTTCTTCATCAACCAGTATATTCACCTCGTTACTTTTAAAAAGTTCCTGAAGTTCTTTTAGCTTTGCTTCATAATTCTCAATATTCTTATCTACCAGCACCTTATCCAAAGCATTACAACCCGAGATCTTATCGATCTTGGCATTTAGCATCACCTTTTTGGCAACTTCAAAATCGGCATTTTTGGATACATACAGGAAATTATTTCCTCTACCACTCACTAACACTGCTCCGGTGGCATGCTCTTTTACGAAAGCAATCAAACGCTCACCTCCTCGTGGCACTATAAGGTCTAATTGTTCCGGTGGATTCTTTAAAAATTCCTGAGTTTCTTTTCTGTCCAGATGCAATAACTTGATCCAATCTTTACTAAGACCATTTTCTTCCAGTGCCTCATGCCAGCATTCCTCGAGGATCTTATTACTATTTATTGCTTCTTTACCCCCTTTAAGATAGATCTTGTTATTCGCCTTAAATGCCAGTACTGCGGCTTCTATAGTTACATCGGGTCTGGATTCGTAAATGATCATTATATTACCAAAAGGTGCAGTTTTATTGGTAATGTCTAGCCCGGTATCCAGTTTTCTATGTTCTATAACCTGTCCTACAGGATCTTCCTGGTCCATCACCTCCTTTACAGATTGTATCATTCCATCAACTTTCTTATCATCTACAATAAGACGGTCATACATAGCCTGGTCATCCTTGGTGAATGCGTCCAGATCCTGCTTATTAGCAGCAATAATTTCCTCACGTCTTTTGTCCAGGATATTCATCATGGAATTGAGTACGTTATTTTTAATTTCAGATTTTATCAACTTCATATTCTTCGATTCTTTAATTAATTCAATTATTTTCTCTACGAGGTAAACTTGGTTCCTACAGGCTTACCCGCCATGATATCCAGGATCACATCCTCTCGTTTACCATTTGCTATATAGGTGGTGATATCTTTAGAGGCGGTTCCTTTGGCAATCTTTATTTTAGACTCCATACCACCGCGACCTTCACCTTCGCCTTTATCAGATTCCTGAACGTATTTTTCAACGTTTTCATCAACCTGTACCTTATTTAATTTTTCTGAATCATCATCTTCGGGATGTCCGGTATATAATCCATCAGTATCACTTAAAATGATCAGTTTCTCGGCACCTATTAATTCTGCAACAAGGCTCGCCAGTTCATCGTTATCAGAGAACATAGACATGGTCACAGAAACCGCGTCATCCTCATTTGCAATTGGGATAATGCCTTCAGAAAGCAGGGATTCATAGCAATTGATCATATTCTCTCTATGTATACCCGGGCTAAAATCCCGTTTAGTAGCCAGGACCTGAGCACATCTCATTCCGTAATCATGGAATATACTGTAATAATGTCTCATCATTCGCGGTTGGCCTACAGAAGAATAAACCTGCCTGCGCTTGCTTTCATCGACAATATTAATTTCACCCAGAATTTCTTTTCCGGCGATAGCAGAACCTGAAGAAACAAGCACTACCATAATATCCTCTTCGTAAAGTGTGGCGATCTGTCTAACCAGGCTCTTCAACACCGGACCTAAGATCCTGTTATCTTTATTGGTCATTACATTAGTACCAACCTTTACAACAATTCTTCTTTTTTGCTCCATATTTAGAGTATTTTCCTTTTTAGACATTAATTATTTTTCCTCTCCCAGTTCCACAGCACGATCAAAAGCGGCATAAGCAGCTTCTTTAATCAATTCCTTGACGTTATTATCGTCCATGGAATCTAAAGCCGCTCGCGTAGTACCTCCTTTAGAAGCTACCCGTTCCATCCAGGTGTCGGGAGAAAGATCATTTTCATTAAATAAGGTCACTGCTCCTTCAAATGTCTGACTAACCAGTACTTTCGAGTCGTTCTTAGAGAATCCCATTTTTCTGGCAGCTTCCAGCATAGAATTCATAAAATAAAAAACGTACGCGGGTCCACTACCTGAAATTCCAGTAGAAGCATCTATAAAATTCTCATTTTCTACATGTATGGATTCGCCGGTAGTATCCAGAAGATTTCTTACCATTAGTAATTCTACCCGGGATACTTCTTTAGATGCTGTATATGAGGTTACCCCTTTACCTACCTGTGCAGGTAGGTTAGGCATGGATCGCACTACTTTCTTTACTCCAAGTCCATCCTGAATTTTACTAATAGTGACTCCCGCCATAAGAGACACGAATATCTGATCCTTATTGACCATAGATTTCATTTCCTCGAATAGCTCGTCGCAATGATAAGGTTTAACGGCAATGAATACCATATCGGCCTGGGGCAGGCATTCCTCAAGATGTTCATATACGTCAAAGTGGTCGAGATCTCTTAATCTCACTACGACATCTGCAGACTTGTCGAAAACCATAAGGTTTCTTCGATTAAGCATTGCAGATTGTGCCATTCCTTCGGCATATGTTAATCCCATGTTTCCTGCTCCAATAACTAATGTTTTCATTTTTACTTTTTTGATTCAAATTATGTTGACCTTTTGTCAATTAGTTGCGCCGTAAAATGCTCAAAGACCATGCGACAATACCGTGAAATCTGATTCAGATTTTAAATTTACGAGGAAAACACCCCTTTTTTACGCCCCCTTTATCTAAAAAAATCCTAAAAATGTATAATAATATGTGACATTATTTGGGGGTTAGTTGGTAATACCTCAAGTTCATCAACTATTAGTTAAGGAATATTGAATATTAGCTACACAGGTATGTAGAAATGTAAATAGCAAATTTCAGGGTGAAATAACCCGTCTTTTCGATTTCTTAAATAAATGTTATTTCTGATTCGTAATTCTTAATTATTCCAAATATTTGCAGAAATGGCAATATGCTGTAAGAATGTCAGGTTTTGAAATGTTGTTTTTGCATAACATAAACTGTCATAAATACGTTGCTACTAATAAAGCTTTATTCCAGTTTTATTAAGATTGATTACTTTTACTGCAGAGGACATTTGGTTAGCAGTTTTGTAATTAGACATACTCATTAGAATTTCAATTCGGCTAATGATAGGGATGCAAAAGTATTAATCCAGTACTCAGATTGATGAAAAGTACCAGTAAGAATTCTGCAGCAGAAGCTGTTTTAGATAACAAAGTTGACTCACCAAGAATCATTGCCGTTGGGGCGAGCGCCGGAGGTCTCGAGGCCTTAAAAGCATTCTTTAAAAACATTCCTGCAGGTGATAAGAATGCCTATGTAGTCATTCAACACCTTTCTCCAGATTACAAGAGTATGATGGGGGAATTGTTGAAAAAGAATACCAATTTACCTATAGTACAGATCGCTGATAAAATGACTATTAAGCCCGGTCATGTTTACTTGATTCCGCCGGCGAATAATCTTGTTCTGGACGGAGATACCCTGCATTTAACCGATAAGCCAAATAATCAAACGCTGAATCTCCCGATAGATATGTTTTTTGAATCTATGGCCGAGCAACGTCAGGAAAGAAGT
The DNA here is from genome assembly GCA_041580575.1 of Christiangramia sp. Classification (GTDB taxonomy): domain Bacteria; phylum Bacteroidota; class Bacteroidia; order Flavobacteriales; family Flavobacteriaceae; genus Christiangramia. Next base: position 10,523 of record JBFGDP010000009.1, on the reverse strand, counting down.
ATTGGGGTAATTCTTAGTGGTACTGGCAGCGACGGTACGCGTGGTGTGCGTGCGATAAAGGAAAATGACGGAATGGTTATGGTGCAGGAACCAACCGAGGCTAAATTTGATGGTATGCCCAAGAGCGCCATCAATACCGGATTGGTAGACTATATCTTACCGGTAGAGGAAATGGGGCCAGAATTAATAGAATTTATTTCAGCTCCACCCGCTTTTGCAAATGAAGATGGAGAGGTACAATACAATGAAAAGGAATTAAATTAGATCCTTAATTATATCGATGAAAAAGTAGGCCTGGATTTCAGGGAATATAAATATGCTACTCTTGCCAGGCGGGTTGCCCGTAGAATGAATATTTGCAAGTGCAAAAGTCTGGCTGCTTATTACAAATATTTACAAAAACAGCCGGAGGAGGTGGAAATCCTTTATCGTGAATTTTTGATAGGTGTAACAAAATTCTTCAGGGATGAGGAGGTTTGGAAAAGGTTGCGGAAGGATGTTTTTCCTAAAATGATCTCTGAAAAAAAGAACGGTGAAACTCTAAAAATATGGGATGTTGCCTGTAGCACCGGGGAAGAGGCCTATTCTTTTGCCATGTGTTTACATGAAGAAATGGAAGCACAGGGAAAAAATATCGAGATAAAGATCTTCGCTACAGATATTTCCCAACCGCATTTAGATATTGGAAGTAAAGGCATATATCCGGAGAGTATTGTAGCTGATGTTTCTAAAGAATTACTGCTTAAATATTTTCTCAGCAAAAGCAATGGTTATCAGGTTTCAGAAAAAATAAGGAGGTCTGTGATCTTCTCCTCTCACAACATTATAAAGAACCCGCCCTTTAGTAATATGGATATGGTGGTTTGTAGAAACCTGCTTATCTATTTCCAGAGCAGTATTCAGCGCAAGGCCATGAATATGTTACATTATGCTTTAAAGCAGGACGGAATATTGGTACTTGGAACCAGTGAAAGTGTGCAAAGCCATAAAGAGAATTTTGCAGAAATAGATCGGCGATGGAAGATCTACCAGAATATAAGACCTAGTACAAGAATAAAGAATGGTATTAGTCATGCCTCGAATACAAGTTCAGTCAAAGCCGGTTTAATTGAAAATCGTGTTGAGAGAGAGAATAAAAAATTCCGAAGCCAGAATAGCAATCCCATTAAGCAAAAACTGCAAACAGAATTAAACGAAACGATCTTAGAGCAATTTGGAGGTGCATCTGTTTTTGTAGATTCAGACTATAATATATTACAGGCAGTAGGGGAGTTTAGAAAATACGCAAATTTACCGGTGAGTGGTTTTTCCATCAACCTTTTGGATATGCTGGATAAGGAACTCAAATATGCCGTACAATCTACATTTAATAAGGCGTTAAAAGAAAATAAGCGGGCCATTTATCGCGATGCGGTAATCTCCCAGCCTCAGGGTAAGATTGGTGCAGATATAGTGATCAAACCATTTACCGATCACAGCCTGCAGGGAGAAACTAATTTTGTGATCACCTTTATAGAGAAGGAACTGAGTTATGAAGATATAGAGGAAGTTGCGAAAATCAGTCCTTCAGAGCAGACGAAAGAATATGTCGCGAGCCTGGAACAAGAATTGAAGACCACCAAGGAGGACCTGCAATCTTCCCTGGAGGAAATTGAAACCAGTAATGAGGAATTACAGGCGGCCAACGAAGAACTTCTAGCCTCTAATGAAGAATTACAGAGTACGAACGAGGAATTACAAAGTGTAAATGAAGAAATAAATACGGTAAACGCTGAAAACATTCAGAAGATGGACGATCTGGCGGCTCTAAACGCAGATATGAACAACCTTCTGAAGAGTACAGATATTGGCGTGATTTTCCTGGATTCAGAATTTAAGATCAGGAAATTTACCCCGGCGATCAAGGAGCATTTCAGCCTGATAAATGGTGATATTGGCCGCCCAATAGATAATTTCACCAATAGTTTTGGACTTACCCGAAAGCAAAATTTTCTGGATAGATGCCAAAAAGTACTAACTACCGGTAAAACCCTTGAAAAACATATCATTTCCAGGGAGGGTAGAAACTATCTGCAGCGAATTAGTCCATATATGAACTCCAGGAACGAGGTAGATGGGGTAGTCATTTCATTCATTGATATTGAAACGATCCAGAAATCAAAGGAAAAACTTATTGCCAGTGAACAGCGCTTCAAATCTTTTTATGAGGATGATCCTGTTTTGCATATAAGTGTGGACCCAAAAACTTCCAATATTGTTCACTGTAATAAAAAGGCGGTTCAAAAATTGGGTTACGATTCTAAAGATGATCTAATAGGCAGACCTATTCACGAATTATTTGATAAGGATTCACAGTTAACCGCGATGAAGCTGAAATCCAGTATCAAAAAAAGTGGTGAGCTCATAAATCTTGAACAGAATATGATCACCAGGAATAACAGGGTGTTACCGGTGATATTGAATGCAACTGCTGAAATGGACGAGAGGGATGATCTTTTAACCATAAGATATACCTGTGTAGATATCTCGGCACTAAAGCAGGCTGAAGAAAAATTAAGGGAACAAAAGAATGACCTGGAACGGGCGAACAGGGATCTTGAGCAATTTGTCTCCATTTGTTCCCATGACCTGCAGGAGCCTCTGGCCACTATCAAATTTGGTAGTGATGTTTTAGGTAAAATGTATGCAGATAAGCTGGACGAAAAAGGAGAGAATTATATCAAGTATATAAAGAATGCATCAGACAGGCTTTCTGAACAGATCAAAGCCCTGCTGGAACATTCCCGAATTGGTAAAAATGGTAAGAAAACCCTGGTAGATACCAAGGAGATTGTTGAGGTCGTAAAATTCGATCTGGGTAAAAGTATAAAAGATAGCAACGCAAGAATACATACTGGTGCTTTGCCTAAGCTTAAAGCCTACGAAGTAGAATTAAGACTTTTATTCCAGAACCTCATAAGTAATGCTATTAAATATGTTCCTGAAGATCGAGATCCCGAAGTAAGGATCTCGGCTTACCGGGAAAATAAATACTGGGTTTTCTCTATAGTAGATAACGGTATAGGGATATCCAAAGAAGACCAGCGAAACATTTTTACGATTTTCAACAGAGTATCTGGCAATGAGAACAGGGAAGGTACCGGTGTAGGACTTGCCCATGTAGAAAAGATCGTGCTACTGCATGAAGGCTCTATCTGGGTAGATTCCCAGGAAGGCGTAGGTAGTACATTCTATTTTAAACTCAAAGCAAATTAAGAATATGCCTCAAAATGCATATCCGGAAAAGGTAGATCTGTCCAGTTGCGAAAAGGAACCTATACACATTATCGGGGCCATTCAATCTCATGGTGTGCTTGTAGCCTGCGATAAGGTAAATGCCAGGATCAGTCAAATTAGTGAAAATTGTGAGGATGTATTTGGAGAAACACCAGATTCCTTGTTGGGGCAGGACCTTCAGCGGTTAATTGGCAGGGATTTGGCACATAATATCCTGGAAGCTACAGGCCCCGAGGGGCATTTCCAGGTACAGGAGCTTATGCTTAACGGTAGACCTTTCACGGTCATTCCGCATTTGAGTGGCGATAGCGTAATCCTTGACATTGAGCCCGTGGATGCCAGGGAAGACAAGCTGGATTTTCAAAAGGAATTATCATCCATACTAAATACCCTGAGCGCTTCAGGCTCTACAGAAGAACTGTGCAGGAACGCGGTGAAGATCACCAGGAAAACTTTTGGTTACGACCGGGTAATGATTTATAAATTCGACCGGGAATGGAATGGAAAGGTGATTGCAGAAGAAAAGAACACCGAAATGGAGAGTTGGCTGGGGCTTCATTATCCCGCAAGTGATATCCCAAAACAGGCCCGGGAATTATTTTTGAAAAATAAGATTAGGATCATCGCAGATGTTAATTATTCCCCGGTAAAGATCACTCCTGAAATATCACCGGTGAATGACCGCCCACTGGATCTCACCAATTCAAAATTAAGAGCCGTTTCTCCTATTCATATAGAATACCTTCAGAATATGGAAGTTGGAGCATCCTTAACCGCGGCACTTATTAGCAATGGTAAATTATGGGGTTTACTCGCCTGCCACCATAAGACCGCTAAATTTATTAACTATTACCAGCGACAGACCTGCGAATTTTTAATTCAGATCTTTTCTAATGAATTGTCGGTCAAAAATTCCGGTAAATACCTTCGCAATATTGAAAAATACGATGGTCTTAGATCAAGGCTGATCGGCCAGATCAAGCAAACTGGAAGTATTAAAAAAGGACTTTGTGACCTTCCATTAAAGGTCACCGATCTTTTTCCCTGTGGCGGTGCAGCCATAATTCTTAACGGGAAAATTAAATTAGTGGGTAATACACCGCAAAAAAAGCAGCTTCGGGAATTCTGGAAAACTATATTATCAAATCATGATGATAATGTATTTCTTTCCAAAAATCTGTTTCATAGGTATCCCCACGCGAAAAATTTTAAAGAATCTGCCTCAGGTATTTTAGCGGTGAGACTTGGGCGTAGCGAACAGGATTTTATAATCTGGTTCAGGCCGGAAGTATTACAAACAGTTAACTGGGGTGGAGATCCTAAAAATAAAGCATCTTTTGACACCGAAAAAGATCGGTTAACGCCGAGAAAATCTTTTAAAATATGGTCAGAGCAGGTTACCGGCGTTTCAGATGCCTGGGAAGATCACGAGGTCACCGGAGCCAGGAATTTAAGTGAAAGCGTTAGTTATGTTATTCTTGAAAAACAAAAAACCAAGATCGATAACTTAAATAATCAGTTACTCTCTGCCCATAAGGAATTGGAGTTGTTTAGCCATGGGCTTTCACATGATCTAAAAGCACCATTAAGAGGTATTAATGGTTACGCCTATATTCTCAAAGAGGATCATTATTTTAACCTTCCCAAAGCAGGACAAAAGGCAGTAGATACTATTTTAAGTTCTACAAATGAGATGGGGCAACTAATTGATAATATGCTTTCTTTCGCAGGTGTATCAGAAAAGAGTCTTCATAAGAACATTTTTTCTGTAAATCATTTACTGGATGATGTATTGCAATCCCTGAATTTACAGGTCAATTATCCAGACACGAAGATTCTTATAGAAGATGATCTACCCGCAATGCTGGCAGATAAACGAATGTTAACCCAGGTGTGGTCTAATCTTATGACCAATGCGCTTAAATACTCTGAGCATGTACAGAATCCCGAGATCCAGGTAGGAACCAACGTAAATGCAAACAAGACCGTTTATTATGTTCGTGATAATGGGGTTGGCTTTCATCCTAAGTATAAAGAAAAGATCTTTGATTTATTTTCCAGATTTTCAGATGAGAGCTATAAGGGTACGGGGATAGGCCTGGCAATCGCAAAAAAAATAATTGAAAAACACCAGGGTGAAATCTGGGCAGAGAGTGAACCTGGTAAAGGCTCAACTTTCTATTTTTATGTTTAACACTTCAAAATTGCCATTTCAACCTCTTAATGATAATTTTGTAAACTTATACCTGCGCAAAAAATGATCAATATACCGCTCAGAATACTTCTCGTAGAAGACTTCGAGACCGATGCTAGCCTTATTAAAAGGCAGATCAATAAGATCGTAAAATCTGCTGAGATCGAGGTGGTAGATAACCTGGAAGACTGTAAAAGAGTATTGCTGAATTTTGCGCCAGATGTTGTTCTTTCAGATTACAATCTCCCTACCTGTAATGGTTTGGAAGTATTGGAAATGGTAAAGAAATATGATGAAGGTATAGATTTTATTTTCATCACCGGGACCATCAATGATGAGGAGCTTGCCGCTAATACTATCCTGAATGGAGCCTCTGGTTACATTCTGAAGAAACATATGAATTATCTCAGCGAAAAACTGGAACCATTATTAAAGAAGGTGGTGATCAATATGTCTGGCAGGGTAGAATTAAGAGAAAGGATTAGAGAAAATAAAATCACCGTAAATCAAATCTATGATTACCTGGATAAGATAAACCAGGATAATTCTGAACATCAGCAAAATATACGGAAGATCAAGGAGGCGATTAATCAATTTAATATGGATAATGGAGATGCTGAATAGGTTACGGGAAGAAACTGAAATATTGCACAGAGAGATCGAAAAAGATAATCTTGCCAATAAAATAATGGATCATAGTATTAGTCTGGAAGAATACAGTTTGTTACTTCTCCAGAATTATATAGCCTATGAACGGGCAGAAGCTGAAATTGCCAATCACCTGGAAAGTTATAAAAGCGAGAAAACCTCCAGGCTCCACGAGGATCTTAAAAATTTAGGGGTGAGTAACTGCCAGTATGAAATTCAATTTTCCTGTAAAAATGAAGCGGAAGCCATAGGTGCGGCATATGTGATCGAGGGCTCGGCCATGGGAGGGATGCTCATAGGAAAGGAAATTAAAAACTGCAGCTCGCTAGAATCACTTCCGCAGCAATATTTTTTTAACGGCGAAAGAAGCAGTATGAATGGCTGGAATTCTTTTTTAAAGATGCTACGCTCAAGAGAATTTACTGAAACAGAGATCGAGCAGGCCACGGAAAAAGCAAAGGAAACCTTTAAGCTGTTCGGGAGGGCCTTTTCAATGCAATTATCGAAAAATGTTTAAAGGTTAATTTGGTCCAGGGCAATTACTTCGCCTGCATCCATAGCACCCAGAACTTCATTCCCTATTCTAACCCGTACCAGCCTTAACGTAGGAAAGCCAACGGCTGCGGTCATTTTTTTTACCTGCCGGAATTTACCTTCGGTTAGGGTGATGCTGATCCAGGAAGTAGGACCGTGGCGTTCATCGCGAATCTTTTTGGATCTCCCCGGAAATTCTGGAGTATGCTGTAACTTTTCAGTCTTACATTCGTTGGTATGGTAAGTTTTTCCTTGAATACTTATAGGTACTCCTGCATTTAATTTTTCAAGCGCTTCATTGGTGATCTCACCGTCTACCTGGACATAATATTCCTTTTCTACACTCCCGGCAGTAATTTTTGTACTTAATTTTCCGTTGGTGGTTAGTAATAACAACCCTTCTGAATCTTTATCCAATCTTCCTATAGCCATTATACCTTCAGGAAAATCATAGAGCTCGCCGAGCAACTTGAATTTTCCGGCAGATTTCTGGTTAGTGATGAACTGGCTCAGAAAGCCATAAGGTTTATAGATCTTGAAATGTTTATGCATCTGCCGAAAATAAAAAAAGCCCTGAATTCTCAGGGCATTTATACTATTAAAAGTTTACTATTGCTGATTTTCTGTTTCTGGAACAGGGAATCCTCTATCGCGCATCAGGGCATCTATCTTTGCATCCCGACCTCTGAATTTGCGGTATGCTTCTGCCGGGTCCATAGCGTTTCGAGGTGCGAACAGGTATTTTACCAGCTTAGCGGCTACCTCTTTATCATAAAATCCACCCGGCGCTTCCGAGAATGCTTCGGCTGCATCAGACGTTAAAACATCAGCCCATAAATAACCATAATATCCGGTAGCATATCCTTCGCTTGAAAAAACATGTCCAAAATGTGGCGTACGGTGACGCATCACGATCTCCTCTGGCATACCAAGCGACGCCAGGGTTTCCCTTTCAAAAGTTTGAGGATCTATCTCTGTAGGATTGGTTGTATGATATTTCATATCCATGATCGCCGAGGCAAGAAATTCAGTCGTAGCAAAACCCTGGTTAAAGGTAGAGGCCTTTTTGATCTTTTGCACCAGTGCTTCAGGAATTACTTCGTTGGTTTCGTGATGCCTCAGGAATTGATTGATCACTTTATCAGTACTTAGCCATCTCTCCAGTAGTTGGGACTGGAATTCAGTATAATCACGTACCCCGCTATTTAAAGTAGGATATTTGATATCTGCCGCCAGGAAATGCAGGGCATGTCCAAATTCGTGGAAAAATGTTTCAGCATCATCCCAGGAAATTAAAACGGGTTCACCTGGCGCCGGCTTTATAAAATTCGAGTTATTGGAAGCAAGGACCGGTTTCTTACCCATCAAATCGCTATAGCTTCTATAAGTGGTTGCCCACGCACCTGATCTTTTCCCCTGTCTGGCAAAGGGATCAAGATACCAAAGACCAATTAATTTACCGGTGTCCTTATTGCTGACCTCCCAAACTTTCACGTCCTCGTGAAAAACAGGTACACTGCCTTCCTCTACCGGTGTAAATTCATAATTAAAGAGTTCACCTGCGGTAAAAAATAAAGCCTCGGTAAGATTGCCTAATTCCAGGTATTGCTTAACCTCTTCACTATCCAGGTCATATTTTTCTTTTCTAACCTTTTCGGCATAAAAGCGGTAATCCCATGGCTTAATAGTAATGTTGGCACCTTCCGCCTTCGCTATCTGTTGCATATCCTGAACCTCTTCTTCAACCCTGGCCAAAGCTGCCGGCCATACCTGCATCATAAGATCCATGGCATTTTCAGGATTTTTCGCCATCCTGTTTTGCAGTCGCCATTGGGCATAATTATCAAATCCCAGGAGCTGCACTCTTTCATCCCTTAATTCCAGGATTTGTTTCACGATCGCATTGTTATCATATTCATCACCATTATCACCTCTGGAATAATAGTTCTTCCAGACTTTCTCCCGTAACTCCCTTTCTTCTGAATAGGTGAGAAAAGGATCCATTGATGATCTGGTATTAGTTACAGCATATAAACCCTCCTTACCACGATCTGCTGCAGCCTGGGCTGCAGATTTGACATAAGATTCCGGTAAACCATTCAATTGATCTTTTTCAAGGTAGATGACATAATTCTCTTCATCTGCCAGCACATTGTTCGAAAACTTAGTATATAAAGCAGAAAGTTCTTTATTGATAGCAGCATAACGCTCTTTATCTTTCTTATCCAGGTTTGCACCCTGCATTGCAAAATCCTCATAGATGAGTTCTATCACTCTTTGCTCTGAAGGTTCTAAGGGATTTTTCCGGGACTCGTCGTAAATCGTTTTAATTCGACTAAACAGCTTTTCGTTCTGACTTATTTTCGAGGAAAATTCTGAGATCTCGGGAGCGAGTTCCTTTTGCACTTCCCTGAATTCAGGACTGGAAACATTACTACTGAAAATGCCATAATAGGTAAAAGCGCGGTCAAGTTCAGTTCCTGCCTTTTCCAATGGAATAATGGTGTTTTCGAAAGTTGGATCAGCCGGGTTTTCTGCGATTTTTTCTATTTCGGCCAGGTGTAAATCCATACCCTTTCGAATGGCCGGTTTAATGAATTCCACTTTCATCTTATCGAAAGCAGGAACACCTTCATAAGGTCCTTTCCATTCAGTTAATAAGGGATTATTCATAGCGTTTTGTTGGTTTTGCTGGCCATAAGCCTGGCCCATGATGATGACCAGGGCAGTAATCCCCAGGCATTTTTTAAATTGTTGCTTCATTGTAAATCTGGTTAAAAACAGGCTGGAATGTACGAAGAATTAGGTTTTTTTCGCGGCAGAAGTTCATTGAATTCTATAGTTGTAGCGATAGAGAAAATATATGAATAGGAAAAATGAAAAATCCCTTATCGGCATCTGTTCCCCTATCATTTTATACCAGTATCAGATATATTTTTGCAGCTAGTTTTCTTCGACTTTATTTCTAATGGGTTTTCTGGTGAGTACTTTTCTGGGAGATATTCCATATTTCTCTTTAAAGATCTTAGAGAAATAACTGCGACTGGATAATCCCAATTCATACACTACCTCACTTACATTTTTATTTCCGGCAGATAGAATATTCAGCGCCCTGGTCAACCTAAGATCCCTAATGTATTCATTAACGGTTTTACCAAAAATAATTTGAAAGCCTTCCTGCAGTTTATTGCTGTTGATCCCTGCTATTTTAGCGAGATCGGTTACGGTACCCGGATTGGAAATATTAGCGTCTATATAGGTTACTGCCTTCTCGATCGCCTTCATGTCTTTGTCTTTAAGACGGCTGTTATCAAAGCCCTGGTCATCTTTTTTGAATCGGGAAAGCATATAACTCAGGATTTCCAGGGCTTTGGCGCCAATGAAATTAACCCTGGGAAAGCCGGTGCTATCCATGTTCCTTATTTGCTTGATCGCCTCGGCGGTTTTCAGGCTAAAGTTAGATTTCTCTGAAATTCTTTTATGGGCCTTTTGATCACTAAATAGCTCAAAAAATATAGGTTCCAGATCCTCAAGATCAAAAGAGAAATATTGCTGGAATTTGAGTCGGTCGATCTCCAGGTAACATAGGCTGACTTCCTCATTACCCGGGAATTGTATGTTATGGGTTTCATTACCTCCTGGTGCGGCGATTAGATATTCGTGCGCGGTAATCTTTTCATGATCCTCGGCTTCACCAAAATCGCTCGAAACAGAGCCTTCCAGGCAATATATAAATCGAATGGGCTTAACCTGCAGATGGAATAATCTTAATTGGGTCTCCTCTTTAAATTTACATTGATAAGTATGCAAACCTATACCATTGGGGAAGTTTATAACATTTATAAAACCCTCACCGGCTGAAGCGGGAATC
>JBFGDP010000008.1:0-21667 GCA_041580575.1 Christiangramia sp. | reverse complement strand
CTGCAGGAGAGTCTGTGACTACTGCCTATGCAGAAGGAGAGTACATGGTTAAGATCGTGGCCGTTGGGTCTACGGGTCTAACCAGTGAATACAATCAAATGCTGAATATTTCTTTCAAGGCTCCAGAAAATCTTGAAATTATTATTGATCAGCCGGCTACTAATCCAAAATTAATCACCGTTTCTGCCACAGCAGACAATGCTACGGTATTCGATGTGTACTTTGGAGATGTTGATGATGAAGAGCCTACACAATTGATGCCTGGAGAAAGCGTTCAGCATACTTATGCGCCGGGAGTTTATGAAATTACCGTTGTAGCAAGAGGTGCTGGTGCCGCTACTGCCGAGGAAGATGCTATCGTAATTATTCCTGAAGCAACAGACCCATTGAAATTACCTATCACTTACGATATGGGGACTGTGAATTATGCAGCTAATGTATTTGGTGGAACCAGTTATGAAATTGTGGTAAATCCAGATCTTTCCGGAGCGAATGCTACCGAGTCTAATGTTGCAGCTGTGACAAATTCCGGAGCAAACTGGGAAGGTATAGTATATACTCTTGGAGAGCCTGTAGATTTTAGTGGTGATGACAAGATCATAACCATGAAAGTATGGTCTGATGTTGCTCAGCCTGTACTATTGAAGTTCGAAGGTGGTGTGAACGGTGAGAGACAAACAGAAGTTGTGGCCAATCACGGTGGTACCGGATGGGAAGAACTTAGTTTCAATTTTGCAACAGATGCGGTCAAAAGTTTCATAGATGGTAACCAGGGTGCTGGTGAGCCGTTTGTGCCAACAGGACAGTATGCTGCGATGGTTATATTCTTTGATGGTCCTGGAACTTCAGCTGGTACTTTCTATATAGACGATATCATGCAGGAATCTGCTGCACCAGACTGTGTAGCTGAATCTACAGAAAATATTGACCCTGCGAATGGACCTATTAACTGGACATTTATGACAGATGATGCAGATCATGAATTCGACCAGTTTGGAGATATTGCGACAGATATTGTAAGAAACCCTAAGACAGATGGTATTAATAACAGCTGTTTTGTACAAAAAGTAATAAAGAGCGAAGGTTGTCAAACCTGGTCTGGATTAGGACAGGCGATCGCCACTCCAATTGATTTTACGACTACAGACAAGAAGATATTCAAGCTAAAAGTTCTTGCAGAGACCCAAACTGCAGAAGTTACTTTAAGACTTGAAAGAGAACCGTTCCCAGATGTAGACCCTGCGGAAGACAGAGTAGCACAAATTACTGAAACCGGTGTTTGGCAGGAATTAACTTTCGATTTCTCTGATGTGGATGATAAAACTTTCAGAAGTATAATCATCTATTTTGAAAGAAATGCTTCTTGTGATGGTGACGTATATTATTTTGATGACCTTATCCAGACAGATGGTACCGGTGGTGGAACTCCTCCAGTATCTACTACAACCAGCTTCCCAGTAGATTTTGAATCTTCTGCAAATGGTGGTGCTTCTGCTAACTGGTCTGTATTTGAGAACGTTGATAATCCTGAATTGGAGATCATCGCAAATCCTGATATGACCGGAAATACTTCGGCTACGGTAGCTAAGTTTACCGCGAGACAGGATGGAAATCCATGGGCAGGAACTATTACTCAGTTAACTAATCCTTTCACTTTGGATGGTTCTAATAGCATCGTTAAAATGTGGGTATGGAAATCTAAGATCAGTGATGTAGGAATCAAATTTGAGAACGCTACTCAGGGTTCAACCGGAGAGATCAAGGTTGCCAATACAAAAGTGAATGAGTGGGAAGAACTAACCTTTGACTTTTCAGGAGTAATAGGTGATCCTAACAACTCTAATATCACAGGTTTGGTAATTTTCCCTGATTTCGAAGACAGAGCTGCAGAATCAGTGTCTTATTTTGATAACATTACCCTTAACTCATCTGCCGGAGGCGGGTCTACAGGAGCAGAACCAACATCTGCCGCACCTACTCCAACGCTAGATGCCTCTAATGTAATTTCATTATTTAGTGATGCCTATTCAGATGTTCCTGTTGATACCTGGAGAACAGACTGGTCTTCTGCTGACTATTCTGAGGTTACTGTAGATGGGAATGATACTAAATTATACAGCAATTTAGATTTCGTAGGTGTTGAGACTGTAGCTAACCAGATTGATGCTTCAGCTATGACTCATTTTCACGTTGACTACTGGACAGGAAATGCAAGCGTGTTTAGAGTGAAATTAGTTGATTTTGGACCTGACGGAGGTTTTCAGGGAGGAGATGATTCAGAACATGAAATCGAATTCACTGTAACTCCTAATACATGGGTGAGTCTGGATATTCCTTTATCAGATTTTACTGGTCTTGCAAATACGGGAAATATGGCTCAGTATATATTTTCAGCGGCGACTGCAGGCGAAGCAAATGTTTATATAGATAATGTGTATTTCCATAACTAGGAAAAAAAGAAACTATGAGATATTTTAAATTAATTTTTAGCTTATTAGCGGTTAGTCTGCTGCTTTCCAGCTGCCAGGAGGATGACCTCGAGCTGGGGACTATCCTTGTACCGACCAATCTTACTATTAATAGCAATATTAGTGATGATGGTTCAGGTCTGGTAGAATTTACAGCCACTGCAGATAATGCTATTACATACGAATATAACTTTAGTGACGGAACCTCGGCAGTAGCTGCCGGTGGTTCTTACACTAAGCGATTTACCCGGGTAGGTCTTAATACCTATGCGGTAACCGTGGTTGCCTATGGAAAAGGTGGCGTGAGTAGTTCTAAGACGGTAGAGGTTGAAGTGAGAAGTGATTTTAACGATCCTGAAACCAAGCAATTCTTAACTGGTGGTTCTTCAAAGACCTGGTACATTGCTTCGCAAGTCGTTGGTCACTTAGGCGTTGGACAGAACATCGATGGGGATGGTAATGCTATCGTAGATGGTGGGGCTTTCTTCCAGGGACCTCCGGGATTTGGACCTGATTGTTTCTATGACGACCAGATGATCTTTAGCCTTGATGCTAACGATAACCTTACTTATGAGTATAATGATTTTGATGCGTCTTTCGTTAACTGGCAGTATACCGTTCAGTTTGGGGGGAATGGAGCGCAATTCGTAGATGAGTGCCTGGATACAGATGTTACAGATGGAAGTGTGCCGGCACAACTGGTACCTTCAAGTTCGGGAATACCAAACAATGTTTCTACAGGAACGGTGATCGAACTTCCGGCTACTTCATATATTAGCTACTATATAGGGCAGAATCAATATGAGGTCTTGTCTATAGATGAAAACAGTATGTATCTGCGTGCGGTTCAGGCTAATGATACCTTCCTAGTATGGTACCTTAAATTAACCACTTCTCCTGATGGAAGTATTGATGATGGAGGCTCAGAAGAGCCTGAAGATCCCGGTTTCGAATCTCAGTTTACTACCGAGATCTGGGCAGATGAATTCGACGGGGATGCTCTTGATACAGATAACTGGCAATATGCCATTGGTGACGGTTGTCCTGACCTTTGCGGCTGGGGTAACGGGGAAGCACAGTACTATACAGATTCTGAAGAAAATGTAAAAGTAGAGAACGGTAATCTTGTGATCACTGCGAAAAGACAGGCTATGGAAGGTAAAGACTTCACTTCTGCCAGAATCTTCACTAAAGATAGAATGGAATTCACTTATGGTCGTGTGGAGGTTAGAGCAAAACTTCCTGCCGGAGGTGGAACCTGGCCAGCGATCTGGATGCTTGGTGCCGACTGACCAGAAGAATCATGGCCTGGTGTAGGTGAGATGGATATTATGGAATGGGTGGGTAATCAACCCAACAGAGTTACCTCTGCATTGCATTTACCCGGTAATTCCGGTGGTGGAGCAATCGTTGGTGAAGTCACAGATGTGACCGATGTTGCTACTGAATTTCATATTTATGAGGTAGAATGGACGGCAGATAAGATCACTTTCCTTATGGACGGTGAACCGCATTTGGAATTTGATAATGATGATTCCACTCCTTTCCAGGAAGATTTCTTCATTCTATTAAATATTGCCATGGGTGGAACCCTTGGCGGAGCTATAGCCGATGATTTCCAGGAATCATCGATGGAAATTGATTACGTTAGAGTATATCAATAATTGTTTGTTTAGGCTTTTAATTCCCGGGACACTCGTTCCGGGATTTAATTCAATTATCATGAGAAATTATTTAATAACAATGTCCTTACTCGTTGGGACCATGTTTTCCTATTCTCAGAACTCTGGTATTCAAAGTTCTGTACAGGATGTGGAAAAAAAGGTGGATTCAGTATTAAACCTGATGACCCTGGAGGAAAAGGTAGGCCAGATGATCCAGTATAACGGTAGCTGGGACCTTACCGGTCCGGCATCTGAAACTGGAAATAAAGAAAAAGAAGACCGCTTGAAAAAAGGTCTTGTGGGCTCAATGCTGAATGTGCTCTCTGTAGAAGCTACAGAAAAAGCACAGCGTCTTACCATGGAAAATTCCAGGATCAAGATCCCCTTGATCTTTGGATATGATGTGATACATGGATATCACACGATCTTCCCGGTACCACTTGGTGAAACCGCCAGCTGGGACATGGAAGCGGCACAGGAATCTGCCCGCATCGCCGCTTTGGAATCTGCGGCGCAGGGAGTGAACTGGACCTTTTCACCAATGATCGATATTTCCAGAGATGCCCGTTGGGGAAGGATCATGGAAGGATCTGGTGAAGATCCCTATTTAACAGCCAGAGTTGCCGTGGCTAAAGTAAAAGGATACCAGGGAGACGATCTCTCAGATCCTGTAACCATCGCGGCTACAGCCAAGCATTTTGCGGGATATGGTCTTGCCGAAGGCGGTAAGGATTATAATGCCGTACACATTGGTGAAAATGAATTACAAAATATGGTGCTTCCTCCATTTAAGGCGGCAGCAGATGCCGGTGTAGCTACTTTTATGAATAGCTTTAATACCATCGATGGGATCCCTGCTACGGGAAGTGAATATTTACAGAGAGAAATTCTTAAAGGAGCCTGGGACTGGCAGGGATTTGTAGTCTCAGACTGGGGCTCTATTGCAGAAATGGTTCCTCACGGCTTCGCACGGGACAAGGTACATGCCGCCGAGATTGCGGTCACCGCCGGGAGTGACATGGATATGGAAGGTGGTGCCTACCAGGCAGGGCTGGAACAGCTTGTTGCTGAAGGAAAAATAGATGAGGCCTTAATTGATGATGCCGTGAAAAGAATTCTTCGCGTAAAATTCAAACTAGGCTTATTCGAAGATCCATACAGGTATATGAATTCAGAGCTTTCAGCGCAGATTCCTTTTGAAGAACACAGGAAAACGGCCAGGGATATCGCGAAGAAGTCTATCGTTCTACTTAAGAATGAGAATAATCTTTTACCTATTAAATCTTCAGTGAAAAAGATCGCGGTTATTGGTCCTCTGGCAGATGACAAGGATACACCAATTGGGAACTGGAGAGCGCAGGGAGAAGCAAATTCTGCTGTTTCTGTAGTTGAAGGCTTGAAAAATACAGATCTTAAATCTAAGATAACGTATGCTAAAGGTGTAACTCTGGGAGAAGGTGAGCGTAGCTTTTTAATGCCCTTAAAGATCAATAAGACCGACAGATCTGGAATACCAGATGCGGTAGCGAAGGCTAAAGAGGCAGAGCTGGTTGTAATGGTTCTTGGTGAAGATGCTTTTCAGTCTGGGGAAGGTCGAAGCCAGGTAAATATTGGCCTTGCCGGATTACAATTAGAATTATTAAAAGAAGTTCATAAAGTGAATAAGAATATTGTTCTTGTTCTAATGAATGGAAGACCATTAGAGATCACCTGGGCCGCTGAAAATGTTCCTGCTATTGTGGAAGCATGGCAGTTAGGCACCGAAAGCGGGAATGCTATTGCCGATGTGCTAACCGGGAAATATAATCCTTCAGGGAAATTACCGGTCTCTTTTCCAAAAGCGGTTGGACAGGAGCCTCTGTATTATAACCGAATGAACACCGGGAGGCCTTCTAATGATCAGCATGTTACTTATTCGCATTATACAGATATTGAAAACGGGCCCTTGTATCCTTTTGGCTATGGGCTTAGCTATACCACTTTTGACTATGGAGATATAGCTTTATCATCTGCAGATCTAAATTCAGGCGGTTCAGCTACTTTAACAGTCCCGGTGACGAATTCCGGATCTGTTAAGGGGAAAGAAGTGGTTCAACTCTATTTGCACGACCTTGTGGCCAGTGTGGCCAGACCTATTAAGGAATTAAAAGGTTTTAAATCAGTTGAGTTGAATCCCGGTGAAACCGCGAATGTGGAATTTGAAATTAATGAAGAAATGCTTAAATTTTACACTGCTTCAGGAAAATGGGAGGCAGAAGAAGGTGATTTTGAGTTGATGGTAGGTGGAAATTCTGAAGAGGTTAAAACCGTAAAATTAAATTATAGTAAATGATGAAAAGACTTTCCGCAATAATATTAACCGGGAGCTTTTTAATTGGTGCTGTATGTTCAGCCATTGCCCAGGAAAAGGTCATCTTCCAGGAGGACTTTAACGGGGATAGCCTGGATATGAGCGTGTGGAATTACGAAGAAGGGGATGGATGTCCAAACCTTTGCGGCTGGGGGAATAATGAAAGACAGATCTATGATCGCCGTTATGTAGAGGTTAAAGATGGAAACCTTGTAATTACTGCAGTTAAAAAAGACGGTAAATATTATTCCGGAAAGATCAATTCTAAAGACAATCTAGAGTTCACTTACGGAGTGATCGAGGTAAGAGCAAAATTAGCTACGGGTAAGGGCCTCTGGCCTGCAATATGGATGTTAGGTTCCAATATTAGCGAGGTTGGATGGCCTGCCAGTGGCGAAATTGATATTCTGGAATATATAGGAAGAGAACCGGGTATCGTGTTTACTTCCCTGCATACCCCGGCAAGTCATGGTAATACGATCAATACTAAAAAGACAAAAATACCGGGAATTGAAGAAGGCTTTCATACCTACAAGGTTGTATGGACAGAGGAATATATAGAATTCTTTGTGGACGATCAGCAGCTATACAGGTTCACGCCAAAAAAGTATGACGATCATCATTATCCTTTTCAAAAAGACTTCTACTTTCTAATCAATATGGCAGTGGGTGGTAACCTTGGAGGTGCAGTAATAGATGACAATGCTTTGCCCGATAAGTTCTATGTAGATTCTATTAAAGTGACCGAATTACCTTCAGAAATGTAACTCTAAAATAAACAAAACCTCATGAGTTGCTTTATCAGCTAAACTATGATGAATGATTAGCTAAAGATTTTTTTTAATTGAGATTGCGACGTTCTATAAAGAATCTCTTTAATAACTGGGAAGCATCTTCTTCCAGAATACCAGATATAACCTCTGTCTTAGGATGCAGTTGCACTCCTGACTTTCGGTAACCGCGCTGAGGATCTGCTGCACCATATACAATCTTAGAGATCTGACTCCAGTACAAGGCCCCGGCACACATCTGGCAGGGCTCCAGGGTAATATACATAGTGCATTTTTGGAGGTATTTACCTCCCAGGTAACTGGCAGCAGCTGTGATAGCCTGCATCTCGGCATGTGCCGTGACATCATTCAGGGTTTCAGTGAGATTATGTCCCCTAGCTATGATCTTATCGTTGATTACCACCACCACACCAACCGGTATCTCTCCTTTTTCGTAAGCAAATTGAGCTTCATCCAAAGCTTTTTTCATGAAATATTCATCGTTGAAAGGTGACAGCATCCTTGAATTTTTTGGAAAGATATAAATTTTGAAGGTTCATTGACCACTCCTGGTTTCAATTTAAGATTGCTTGTGTAACTTTGCGTGATATGGCCGGCATCCTAGATAAGATAAATACCCCTGAAGACCTGCGACAATTAGAGCAAGAAGAACTTTCTCAAGTTGCCCGGGAGCTACGCAAATTCATTATCGATATAGTAGCGACCAAAGAAGGGCACCTGGGAGCCAGTCTTGGAGTGGTGGAGCTTACGATCGCTTTGCATTACATATTCAATACGCCTCATGATCTTCTTGTCTGGGATGTCGGCCACCAGGCCTATGGCCATAAGATCCTTACCGGCAGAAGGGACAAATTTGAGACCAATCGCCAGCTTCATGGACTTAGCGGGTTTCCCAGGAGGGAAGAGAGCGAATACGATACGTTTGGCGTGGGGCATTCTTCCACCTCCATTTCGGCAGCTCTGGGTATGGCAATAGCTTCAAACCTAAAGGGAGATTTAGAAAAGCAACATATCGCGGTAATAGGGGATGCTTCGATCGCCAGCGGGATGGCGTTTGAGGGTCTTAATCACGCCGGGGTGACCAATGCAAACCTTCTGGTAATTCTTAACGATAATGCCATTGGGATAGATCCAAGTGTGGGTGCTTTGAAAGAGTATTTAACCAAGGCAAGGGTTGGATACAAGCCCGCGAATGATAACATTATTGAGGCACTGAACTTTAAATACTTTGGCCCTGTAGATGGCCATGACCTAAATGGCCTTTTAAAGGTCCTTAGCCAAATGAAAGCCATTAAAGGACCCAAGTTCCTTCACGTCATCACAAAGAAGGGGAAAGGCCTTAAAAAAGCGGAAGAAGACCAGGTTAAATATCATGCCCCGGGTAAATTTGAACCCGACACCGGGGAATTGCTGCCATACGATACAGATGGACTTCCTTTAAAATACCAGGATGTATTTGGTTTGAGCCTGGTGGAACTCGCAGAAAAAAATGATAAGATCATTGGAATCACTCCGGCTATGCCTACGGGGAGTTCTTTAAAATATATGATGGATGCATTTCCCGAAAGAGCTTTTGATGTAGGTATCGCAGAGCAGCATGCGGTCACTCTATCAGCCGGCATGGCCACCCAGGGGTTTAGCGTTTTCTGTGCTATTTATTCTACCTTTCTGCAACGGGCATATGACCAGCTTATTCACGATGTGGCTTTGCAAAAGCTACCCGTGGTATTTTGCCTGGACAGGGCAGGTCTGGTGGGCGAGGATGGAGCTACCCATCATGGTGTTTTTGATATAGCTTATGCCCGGGCCATCCCGAATCTCATCATCGCAGCTCCGCGAAATGAAATTGAACTCAGAAATCTATTATATACCGCACAATTGGGCCTCGAGGCACCGCTTATAATTAGGTATCCGAGAGGTAGGGGCGTTCAGAAAGAATGGAAAGTACCGTTTGAAAAAGTTGAGATCGGGAAAGCTGAATGTCTCAGGGAGGGTAGTGAGCTGGCTGTTCTAAGTATTGGTAATATGGCCGGGAATGTTCAGAAAGCGATCGCTATTACTGGTGATAACGGAAAAATCGCCCATTATGATATGAAGTTCGTGAAACCTCTGGATGAGCTGTTGTTAAAAAGTGTCTTCAGGAAATACTCTAAAATTATTACGGTTGAGGATGGAGTCATTAAAGGTGGATTTGGCAGTGCGGTACTCGAATTTGCAGCAAGAGAAAGTTATAAAGGCGATATCCGGCTTTTAGGGGTGCCCGATGAATTTATTGAGCAGGGAAGTGTAGATCAATTACAAGAAATTTCCGGAATTAACGTTGAAGGTATACTGCAAAATCTCAAATCTATGATTTGATTTTTTTATTTTTGCGAATCTGAAAACCTAAATCATTACATGAAGTTCCCCATTCTGCTATTCCTTTTCTGCTTTATTTCCCTGCCATCACTGGCTTCAGAGAAAAGATATACGGCAGTTAGAGATACCACTACGACGAATATATCCAAAGACACTACCAACACAGATTCTATGATGATCTATTGGACAGAGAAAAACACTTTTGGTGTAAATCTTAGTGAGGTGGCTTTTGTTAACTGGAATTCCGGGGGTAATAATTCGGTTTCTGCCCTTTTCTACGCAAATTTTCAGCGGAATTTTGAAAAGGATCTTACCATGTGGAGAAATTCGGCTTCATTGCGATATGGCATTAATGCCCAGGAAGGTAGGGAAATAAGGAAGACCGAAGATGAATTAAGACTTAACTCTTCTTTTGGTTTCAGAACAGACAGCACTTCAAATTGGTATTATTCAGGGAAATTCAGTTTTAATTCGCAGTTTTCTAACGGGTATAAATATCCTGATACCGAGGTTGCCATTTCGAGATTCATGGCGCCGGGATATACGTTTCTAGGGGTGGGAACAGAATTTTCTCATCCGGAAGAGGATCTTACCATTTATTTATCGCCTATCACCTTTAAATCTACATTTGTGCTCGATCAACGGCTGGCCAATGAGGGTATGTTCGGTGTGGAACGTGCGGTTACAGATGAGTTGGGGAATATTCTCAAAGAAGGTGAAAACGTGCGGACAGAATTTGGTTTTCTGGTCACCAGCGATTTCAGAAAAGAGGTTTATGAGAATATAGACCTTAGTAATCAGTTAAGCCTGTATTCAGATTATCTTAATAAATTTGGCAATATAGATGTGGACTGGCAGTTGGCGGTGAATATGAAGGTGAACGATTTTGTAAAAGCGAATGTGGGCACGCATATTCGATATGATGACGACGTTAAATTTAAAGAAGATACCAACGGTGATGGAAAGCTGGAAACTTCCGGGCCGCGCATTCAGTTAAAACAGATGCTGGGGGTTGGTGTGGTCTATGAATTCTGAATCTAAAGACTCTGTCCTTTGTATTTTTTAAAGGATGCTACGGTCATCCCGTCTGTAAGCGAAGCGGTGTACGAGCAAATTCCTATCAATTTTTCATATATAGATTCGCTATCCTGTAAGGGCTCTAACTGCGGGACCGATTTTAAAACCAAACCGGTAAAGTTGGAATTAACGGCATTTCCTTCCGGCAACAGCGCATTGGTGTAAATATCCAGTAAATAAGAAAGCATCCTGTAACCGGCGATCTCTTTACTTATCACTTCTTCACTCTGGTAGATCTTTTCAACACTAATCTTGATTATATCCTTGATCTGGGCTTCATAAGAGCTCTTGTCGAATAGGGATTCATGAAAATCTCCATTTAGGATAGCTTCCTCATTCTGAATAAAAATATCTGCAGCCTCGGTGATGAGGGTGTTAATGGCAAGGGACCGCAAATAAGCTAACCTGTCTGCTGTATTTTTAAGCTGGTTATATTTTGCGGTATTGATGTTGTCTTTAACGAGCTTTATGAGATATTCTAGGGCATAGTCTTCGTCGATAAGGCCCAGGTTGATCCCATCTTCAAAATCGATGATGGTATAGCAAATATCGTCTGCCGCTTCTACTAAAAAGGCCAGCGGATGCCTGGAATATCCTATATCTTTCCCTTCTCTGGTCTTTTTCAGTCCGAGTTCTTCAGCAACTTCTTCAAAAATTGCTTTCTCGCTCTGGAAAAATCCGAATTTTTTGTCTTCTATTTTACGGGAAGGTTTATGTGGTAAAGACTCTTTTGGATATTTGGTGAATGCACCGAGGGTAGAATAAGACAATCTTAAACCACCGGTGATGCCCGGCCTGTTTTCTGTGAGAATCTTGAAACCATTGGCATTACCTTCAAATTTCACCAGGTCCTGGAATTCTTTTTCTGAAAGCTGTGCCTTAAAACGTTTTCCGTTTCCATGGCTAAAGTATTCTCCTATTGCTTTCTCCCCCGAATGTCCAAACGGTGGGTTTCCTATATCGTGTGCCAGGGCTGCGGCAGCTACGATAGCTCCAAAATCGTTCATCCTGTAGCCATAGGTATCCTTCAGGTGAGGATGCCTCTCTATCAACTTCTGGCCTGCTAAACGCCCTAAGGATCTTCCCACTACCGAAACTTCCAGACTGTGGGTAAGCCTGGTGTGCACAAAATCTGTCTTAGATAATGGGATAACCTGGGTCTTATCCTGCAGGCTTCTAAAGGCTGAAGAAAAGATGATACGGTCATAATCTACCTCAAAACCAAGCCTGGTCTCATTCTGTTCTTTTCGTAGTCTTTTATGTGAATCACCAAATCTTTTAAGCGATAAGAGCTGCTCCCAATTCATGTTTTATTCTTTGTTGTGGCCAAAAATATTAAAAAAGGGAAGTAATAACTACTTCCCCTCCTTAATTCAAATTCGAATTAGCCAAATTTTTAAGATCCGCACATCAGGCAGTCATCTCCTTCTGCCTCTTTAGACTGCGCAATGATCGCCCTGAGCTCTTCCGGAGTTAATGCTCCTTCCTCTTCAGACTGCTTTGAGATTACAGGTTGAGTATGCGCAATTAAAGTTTCGGCGGCTTTTGCAGGTGCTTCGGTCGCGATGTTTACGGGTTCTTTTTTCTTTTCTTTTTCCAGGGTAAATTTAATGGCATCTACTGCAGATTTAGTCCTTAAATAATACATCCCGGTTTTTAATCCGCTTTTCCAGGCGTAAAAATGCATGGAAGTAAGCTTGCTGTAATTCGCATTTTCCATGAACAGGTTAAGCGATTGGGATTGATCTATAAAATATCCTCTATGTCTGGACATGTCAATGATATCTTTCATGCTCATCTCCCACACAGTTTTATATAATTCTTTCAGGTCCTGCGGAATGATATCTATATCCTGTACCGAGCCATTGTTGCGCATGATGGCGTTTTTAACATCTTCTGTCCATAGGTCTCTGGAAACAAGGTCTTCCAGTAAATGTTTATTTACCACAATGAATTCTCCGGAAAGTACTCTTCTGGTATAAATATTCGAAGTGTAGGGTTCAAAAGCTTCATTATTGCCCAGGATTTGGGAGGTAGAGGCAGTTGGCATCGGCGCCAGCAGCAGCGAATTCCTTACCCCGGTTTTCATTACCTGTTTACGTAATTTTGCCCAATCCCATCTTCCGCTTAGCTCTTCATCTTTGATGCCCCACAGGTTATACTGAAATTCTCCCTGGCTTATTGGTGAACCTTCAAAAGTAGAATAAGGACCTTCTTCCTTTGCCAATTCCATCGAGGCAGTTACCGCGGCGAAATAAAGGGTTTCGAATATTTCCTGGTTCAGTTTTTTGGCCTCGTCTGAGGTAAAAGGTAATCTTAGCTTGATAAAAGTATCTGCTAGTCCCTGCACTCCAAGACCCACCGGGCGATGACGCATATTGGAATTTTCTGCCTCAATAACCGGGTAATAATTCCTGTCTATAACCTTATTTAGGTTTTTTGTAACCCTTTTGGTGATCTTGAACAGCTCTTTATGATCAAATTCATCGCCTTTAATGAACATAGGCAAGGCAATAGAAGCGAGGTTACACACGGCTACTTCATCTTTGCTGGTATATTCCAGGATCTCGGTACAAAGGTTAGAAGATCTTATAGTTCCAAGATTCTTTTGATTTGATTTTCTATTTGCTGCGTCTTTATAGAGCATATATGGGGTTCCCGTCTCTATTTGAGATTCCATGATCTTCTCCCATACTTCCCTGGCCTTTACAGTTCTGCGGCCTTTATCTTCCGCCTCATATTGTTCATAGAGCTTTTCAAATTCCTCGCCATAGGTATCAAATAGACCCGGGCATTCGTGCGGACACATTAATGTCCATTTCCCGTCTTCCTGTACTCTTTTCATAAAAAGATCTGGTATCCACATGGCATAGAAAAGATCACGCGCTCTCATTTCTTCTTTTCCATGATTCTTTTTAAGATCCAGAAAATCGAAGATGTCTGCATGCCACGGTTCTACATACATGGCGAAAGATCCTTTTCTTTTCCCGCCGCCCTGGTCTACATATCTCGCGGTATCATTGAAGACGCGAAGCATAGGAACGATTCCATTCGATGTACCGTTGGTACCAGATATATATGATCCTGTTGCACGAACATTATGTATAGAAAGACCAATCCCGCCTGCCGACTGGGAGATTTTCGCAGTCTGCTTTAGGGTATCGTAGATGCCGTCGATACTATCATCCTTCATGGTTAAAAGGAAACAGGAAGACATTTGGGGCTTTGGTGTACCGGAGTTAAAAAGCGTTGGGGTAGCGTGGGTGAAATATTTTTTAGACATCAGCTCATAGGTTTCTATGGCGGCATCAAGATCATCTACATGGATGCCAATAGAAACTCTCATCAACATATGCTGCGGCCTTTCGGCAATCTCTCCGTTAAGCCTTAAGAGATAGGATCGCTCCAGGGTTTTAAATCCGAAATAGTCATATCCAAAATCACGGTTATAGATAATGGTCGAATCAAGTTTTTCCCTGTTATCAACAATCACTTTATAAACTTCTTCAGATAGAAGTGGTGCTTTCTCTCCGGTTCGCGGATTAACATATTCAAAGAGGTCGGTCATGACCTCAGAAAAGGTTTTTTTAGTGTTTTTATGCAGGTTCGAGACAGAGATTCTGGCGGCTAGTTTGGCATAATCGGGATGTGCCGTGGTCATGGTGGCTGCTATCTCTGCCGCAAGATTATCCAGTTCACTGGTAGAAACATTATCATACAGCCCCTCGATGACCCGCATGGCAACTTTTACGGGGTCTACTAATTCATTAAGCCCATAACAGAGTTTTTTCACTCTGGAGGTGATCTTGTCGAACATGACGGGTTCCCTTCTCCCATCTCTTTTAACTACATACATACACTGCGGTTTTAGTTGGTTGCGCTAAAAAATCTTCTGAAAAGAAATTAGCTTTCCTGGCCGGGTGGTTAATTCCGGATTAATAAAATAAAATTTCGGGTGAATTAAATAAAGATCAAAATGCGCCGAATTGGGGGGCTCGGCGCAATTGATCTTTAGAAATCAGCATCAAAACTGATCTCATCTGATTCTTTATCCTTGTTCATTACTCCTGCTTTTTGATATTCGCTTACGCGCTTCTCGAAGAAGTTTGTCTTCCCCTGCAGGTTGATCATATCCATAAAGTCGAATGGATTTGAAACATTATATTCTTTCTCACATTCCAGTTCTACCAGTAATCTGTCGGTTACAAACTCAAGATATTGCGTCATGAGTTTGGCGTTCATGCCTATCAGGCTAACCGGGAGTGATTCGGTAACAAATTCACGTTCTATGTTGAGGGCATCGATTATGATCTCCCTTATCTTTTCTTTAGGAACTTTGTTTACGAGATGATTGTTGTGCAGGTGCACGGCAAAGTCACAGTGCATCCCTTCATCCCTGGATATTAGTTCGTTAGAAAAAGTTAAACCTGGCATCAAGCCTCGCTTTTTCAACCAGAAAATAGAACAAAAAGCACCAGAGAAAAAGATCCCTTCTACCGCTGCAAAGGCAATAAGTCTTTCAGCAAAAGAATCTGATTCTATCCATTTTAATGCCCAGTCTGCTTTTTTCTTGATAGCCGGAAAAACCTCTATGGCTCTAAACAATTTATCTTTCTCTTTATCGTCTTTTACATATGTATCGATCAATAAAGAATAAGTTTCTGAATGTATATTTTCCATCATTATCTGGAATCCATAGAAAAACTTAGCTTCAGAATATTGAACTTCATTTACAAAATTCTCTGCCAGGTTTTCGTTCACTATCCCGTCTGATGCCGCAAAGAAGGCCAGTATGTGTTTTATAAAATAACGCTCATCCGCATTCAGTTTATTGCTCCAGTCGGTAAGATCCTGGTGAAGATCGATCTCTTCAGCAGTCCAGAAACAAGCTTCCATTTTTTTATACCAGTCCCAAATATCATGATGCTTAATCGGGAAGATCACGAAGCGATCTTTGTTATCCTGTAAAATGGGTTCGTTCTGGGCCATAATTGTTAAATTTTTGGAAATTTCGGATTATTGGTGAAAAGTGTCTAACAAAGATTTAAAAATGAGAGAGATAATGAAAGAATATGACACAAACGTTTTCAACAAAGTTTTCAACACGGCTAAGCTCAGTCTTTTCATACTTTTTTGTTAAAAAGAGTATCTAATTACCTGAAAAGCAATGATTTATAAATTGTTAATAAAATTATAACCAAAAACAAGTACCGGAGTTGATCAGAAGATTTAAAATGATCAAAAATCACCTTGAATGAGGGAAGTTTACTGGCTTTTTTAAAACGAAAACCGGCAATTAAATTACCGGTTTTCCAGAAAACAGAATTAATTCTTTGGTTGGTCCACCTATAAAAATTTGTGGGATAGGTAAAAAATTATTTCTGTTTATGTAATAAAAGACTTCATAATGAAGCGCTCGTAATTTTAATAAAATTGCGGGGGGAAGTTAATTGTAATAGGACTATAATTTACGAAAAAGCAGCTGAAGTTGTATATTTAAATCTTAATAAATTCAACCCTGCGGTTATTTGCCTTACCTTCAGGGCTTGTATTTTCTGCAATCGGTTTACTTTCTCCCAGGCCTATAGCTTCCATTCTCCCGGGATCGATGTTTAAATTTGTTAACGCATCTTTTACCGCCAGGGATCTTTGGGTAGAAAGCTTTAGATTGTATTCAGGATCACCGTCACTATCTGTGTGACCTTCTATCCTGAACCTGATCTCTGGATGCTCCCTCATCATCTGGGCGATTTCATTTAGTGTGCCCCCGGATTCTGGTTTGATACTCGCCTTGTTTACATCGAAAAGAATGCCACGGGTAATAAATTTTCCGTCGGCAACAATGCGATCGTAGAGTTTTTTTCCTCCGCTGGCCAGTCTAATATTTTTGATCGCCCTTATAGGTCTATCCTTAAAACCTGGATGGGTGTAAGCCTCGATTGAGAAGATGCTGGGATTAAATCCCAGTACTGGAATATTAAGGGCTCTGAATTCATTTACGAAGACCTTGAGACTTCGCTGGTTAAAAGCGATGGCGATATGCCGCCATTCTCCAGTATTATTATTCAATTGATCCTTGAATGAATTAACTTTTCTTGGAGTGCCATTAATTTTTCCATCTAACCGGGCGCCATGGCGATATACCTCTAACGCATCAGAAAAATCTGGGCCGGAATCTGGAATTCTAAAATGTGAGGTTCCTTCCCAGAACCTGATCTTATACCTCTGGAAATAGACCTGCGAAGAGATTTCTTCCTTATCAAACCATGCATCAAATTCCAGGGTAAAGACCTCCGGCAAATAGTTTTTCTCATTTATGAGAGGTGTGATAATAGTAGAATTGCTGAATTTAATAACGGGTTCACCTTCCATAATTGCATTTTCAGCATTGCCCTTTAGAAGGTTCCACCGGGAAGGGAATTCACCATTCTCTTCATTACTGAGTTCATCACTAAAAAGGATCTCATCCCCGGGTATAAAATTATATTTTGTCCAGACCTCCGGACTACCACTGGTTAAGGTTTCCGGAGAATTTGCATCTACCGTTTCTGGCGGCGGTGGGGTGTTCATTTCATTATTTCCTGGCCCAGGCTCAGGAGGAGAGGAATTGCCAGATGAATCTTTTTTACTGGCAAATAGTGTATCTATTGCCTTTTCAGTTTCCTTCTCGGTTTTTTGTTCTGCTCTCCGGAGTATTACCCGTTCAGCCGTTTGTTCGGTTCTTTTCTTAATTTTTTTTAATATCTGCGCTTCACAGGTAAAGCCGGAAAAAATGAGCAGCAGGATGAGGGTGAAAATTATTCTCTTCATGGCCTTAGATTTAAAATGAATTAGACAGAAATGAGATTCGGTCCATGGGAATATAGTTGGGGTGAAAGGATGTAGGGTGAGTTCTGAAATGATCATCATCATTCAGTACTTTAAATATAATGATTTTAAAACTTGTAAAAGACTGAAATTCAGATAAATAAAACTTAAAACAAGGAAGGAGGCTGTCTCTTTCCCTGTTTAAAAATGAAAAAATTATTGTGATCATTCACTTGCCAGTACTTTAGCTTTGATGGTAAAGGTCTTTAGCAGGTTTTTGGATGCAGGATCTGGTACCTCAGCAACCAGGGCATATTTCCCGGGAATTAGATTCGCGGTAAAATAGGCTGTAGATCCTGCAGGCATCTCCTGTACTCCTCCTAAAAATTCAAGATTTTCCGGCGAAGGTGAAATAAACGAATTTACCCCTACCCAGTTCATCCAGTCGTTAAGCGCTTTTAGATCACTTTCAGAAGTATACCGTACCAGATTCACATCATGGCCAACAAAATTCTCATAGGCCTTCTGGTCCAGGAAATTTACCTGAAAGCTTTGTAGGCCGGTTTCCGGGGTATTATCTAATACTATCCCGGCTTCAGTTGAAATGTTGATAATATTCGCAGCCTTAGGTTCTTCCATTTTTGTGTTGGCCGGTAGTACTTCAATTTCTTCCAGCATCCCCATGGCAGAATGAAAAGTACCATCTGGCATTTTTACGTAACATTCTATCAGGTAATTTCCGGGTTCCAGTTTAAGGGTGGTACTTGCGGTATTGCCCGGAGAAACAAGGCCCGCACCGCCAAGAAATTTGATGTTGAAAAACCATTCGGGTAATTCTTCAAACTTTTTAAACCCCTCTTCGGTATTGCCTTTATTGATCAAATTCATCGCTTCTACAAATACCGGCACCACCTCTTTTTCTGAATCTTCCAGGTGTTTGCCTTCAGGTAATTTCTCAAGAACGAAAAAATGTGTGTCGCCAGACCGATTTTCGTAGTTTATCGTTTGCCAGCCAGATTTAATCTTTTTAGGGAGTTCAAAATTCATTCCCCTGGAGACTATTTTAACCGTTGCTTCATTGCCAGAATCTGCAATTGCTTCTTTTTTATAGTCCTGCAGGCTTATAGCCTTATCTTTGATTTGTTTATCATCCTTACAGCCAATGCTGAAGAAAAAAAATAAAGCGAATAGGTATGTCAAAAATGATTTACTAATCTTCATAATTACAGTTTTATGTTAAGTTTTTTATTGTTGAGGTATTTCAAAAATCCTGAACATGTTCTTACTCTCGGGATCGGGAACTTCAGAAATTAGTGCATAAGTCCCCGGTGTAAGATTTACCGAAAAATAACCGGTCCCCCCGGCAGGTAATTCCTGCATACCTCCTAAGAATTCCACGCCTTCAGGTGCGGGTGTTTTAAATTGAGCCGGGTCTATCCAGTTCATCCAGTTATTAAGCGCGACCAAATCAGCGCTTGATGAAAGTCTTACCAGGTGAACATCATGACCTACAAAATTTCCATACACTGCCTGGTCCTCATAATAGACTGCAACTTCATGATGTCCAGGTCTCAACTTGCCCGAGAGCTCAATTCCTGAGTTGCTGGAAATATTAATTCTCAGGCTGGGTTTTGGTTCTCTAATCGATGTGCTTTCCTCAGTAACATGAATCCCTTTTGCCATGCCTATGGAAGAATGAAAGACACCATTGGGAGTTTTTAAATAACATTCTATCACATAATTTCCCGGGGTCATATAAACCATAGATTCCGCAGCCATTCCTGGTGAAACCAGTCCCGGGCCTCCTTGTAATACCACCTCCCAGTACCAGGCTGGTAACGAGAAAAAGACCGCCATGGCTTCGTCAAATTTTCCCTCAGTGATAAGATCCATTCCTTCCTGAAATAAGGGAGCAATTTCAGCCTTGCTGTCTTCAACTGTCTTGCCATCAGGAAGTTTTTCAATTACAAAAAAGTGAGGATTTCCTGTACCGTTCTCATATCTAAAGGTGTTCCATCCAGATTTAATTTCATCTGGAGCTATAAAATTCATCCCTTCGCTTCTAATGAGAACCTTATTGGGATTCTGGGATTTTTCAGCGTCCCTGTAAATTTCAGATTTAAGATCATTTTCACTTATGGAGTCTATTGGTTCCTTTTCACAGGCCGCTAAAACAGATAATATGAATCCCAGAAATAAATATCTGGGAAACCTTAAAGAGGTTGAAAAAATTGAAGTTTTCATAAAATTTGATTTTAGTTAGATTTTAAGTTAACAGGACATTTTATCTTCCTTTTCAGCTAATTTATATGAGCACTCTTAGTTAAATCTGTTTTGTATCTTAGATTGCTATCTAAGAGTTTCAAAATCAATCGAATGGTTCAGGTTAAAATTTTAGGGCCGGCTGAAATAAGGAAGGCAGACGGGCAGTTAGAACAGTCATTTCTTACGGGTCCCAAACGCCTGGCCTTACTGGTATACCTGCTGCTTAAACAACCTTTCGGTTTTCATCGAAGGGATAGTTTACTCCCTTTATTCTGGCCGGAAATGGGGCAAAGGAATGCCAGAAATTCACTTAGTAATATTTTATACCATATAAGAAAAACATTTGGAAATGAGGCGGTTATTAACCGGGGAGGTGAGGAGATCCAGATAAACCAGGAATTGTTCGAATGTGACGTGGTAATTTTCGAAACTTATTTAAAGGAAAATAGGATAGATGATGCTTTAGCGCTTTACCGTGGTGACCTTTTAAAAGGTTTTTATGTTTCACAAACCTCTGTGGAGTTTGAATTCTGGCTGGAGAAAGAACGCCATCGACTCAGGGATAAAGCCGGGAGTGTAGTTTCAAATCATATTAAAAGCCGTATAGTATCCGGGAATACCAGTGACCTCCTGGTATACACCCGGAAATCTATGGAGCTTAATCTCCCAGAGGAAAACGAATGCCTGGATTGGCTGGAATCATTGTATTCTATAGGAGAAAATCAAATGGCTCAGAATATTTACCGGGAATTTTGCCAGAATTATTCAGCTGAATATGAAGAAGAGCCCTCTTCGGCATTTAACCTTAAAATTAAAGAGATCCGTAATTCTATCGCGCCAATGAACGGAAAAGCATTGCATGGGAAGGTGCCGGAAAATAATGGTAAGCTTAACCGTATAGCAGTACTTCCTTTTGAAAGTTATGGGAAAGAGAATGATCCTGCCTTAACAGAGGCCTTACATAGTGACATACTTACTAAACTTTCTGAACTTTCAGGCCTGCATGTGATCTCGAGAACCTCTGTACTCGGATACAGGGGGACCCATGATACTGCACCGGAAATTGCGACCAGGTTAAAAATAGACTGGATATTAACCGGAGAAGTAATGGAAATGGCTAATAACATAAAAGTGAATGTGAGGCTTATAAATGCCGGAGAAGACCGGCAAATATGGGCCGAAACTTATTTGAAACATCTTAATGTTAATAATATATTTAAGATTCAGGGGGAGATCACAAGTAAGATCACAAATTCATTACGGATTAAACTTAGCCAGAACGAAAAACACAAAATTAGGGTTGTTCTAGCAGATAATCTGGAATCATATTGTTTACAGGCACAGGCGAGATGGCATTTTGATCAGCGCACAGAAAAAGGTCTGAATAAGGCCATCGAACTTTTTAGAGAGGCTATAAAGATGGATAGTAATTATGCCTTGGCCTGGGTAGGCCTAGCAGATTCTCTTCTTTTACTACAGGATTATGGTTATGCCAAGCCCAATCATGATGAAGTCATAAAAGAAGCTGAGGTAGCCGCTAATAAAGCTTTTGAGATAGATCCTGAACTTGCTGAGGTTCATGCGACCCTTGGATTACTCTTGGGGGCCAGAAGGGAGGGGCAGAGAGCATTGGATAAATTAAAGGAAGCAACTGAAAGACGGCCGGGTTATTCTGATGCTTATAACTGGATGGGCTGGTTCTATAATGTTATTGGAGACCAGGAAAGTGCTCTACATAATTCAATAATAGCGGTGGAACTGAATCCTCTTTCTCCTGAAGCTTTAAGCAATCTGGGACTGGCACATCTCAATAGCGGTGAATATGAAACAGCTATCAGACAGTCGCGCCAGATTCAGAACCTGAATCCTGAATGGACAACGAGTTAT
>JBFGDP010000007.1:0-21736 GCA_041580575.1 Christiangramia sp. | reverse complement strand
TAGAAACTCCCTGGCGGTGTAAGCTGTATTGATTTCAACATTGTAATTCAGCACACGTATGATCAGGATAAAATAGATCGTACATATTCCTGCTGCTGCAACAAATCCCCAAACCAGGTCCTTTAGCCTTGACAAATTTGGCAACAATCCCATAGTTGTGAACTCAGTCTTCCCTAATTTTAATATTACAAAAGAGGCAAGCAGTAGTATTACAATTCCTAACATCTATTAATTATCGTGATAGCCTAAAAATAGTATAATATTTAAAATTGTTGAATCTATTACTATCAATTGTTCTTGCGGGAATCAATATTTGGGTAAGTCTCATATATTTACTGGGTTGCTAAAATGAGATCTGAACTCTTACCAATAGCGCCAAAAAGTTTTGTTTTAGAGTTAATCCCACCTAGTTTTTTAAAATATTTTAGTATCGAATTTAGTTAAGGATAAAGGGGTCGATCTCGTAAGGTATCGGCCCCTTTTTTATTCTTCATCTGTAAAGATATCTTCTATGTTTTTATCGAATAGTCTTGCAATCCTGAAGGCCAGGGGCAGACTGGGATCAAATTTTCCTTTTTCTATTGCATTCACTGTTTGACGGGAAACCTCCAGTTTATTTGCCAGCTGGGCCTGAGTGAGATCCTGTTGTGCCCGTAGTATCTTTATAATATTTTTCATCTGTATCTAAGGGTTCCAATGATGGTGCCGGCCAAATAGGTCAAGCCTATTAGTATCACAAGATGAGATATTTCAGCATCGTAACTAATAATGTTGGTTGTGTCTAACATTGAATAGCTTAAGCCAAAAATTACGGCTACGCCCAAAGTTGCCCCCATAGCTTCTAATTGAATTTTCCTCTGAAGTTCGTCAAGAGAATTAAGGTGTTTTTTATTTGCGATTATTACCCCTATACCTATTGCCAGATTTATTAATATTCCCACTAACGTTAGAGTCGAATTTCCTTCCCAAAGAAATTTAGGGCCAAAAGTAGCAAGGGCCATCGTTAATACCCAGGCTCCCGTCCAGAGACCTAAATTTAAAGTTGTTTTCCTGGAGTTGCAATCCCACTTTTCTGCTGTTTTTTTCATAATTCAAAGATTAATGTAAAGTTTCTTTTACAAATGTATATAAATTTATTAATAAAGAATGGTTTGTTTTACAAAAAGTAAACAAAACTTTACTTTTATGCAAAAAATGATAGAAAATGAGAGGTATTTGAAAAGTTGTAAAAATTCAGAGTTAAGGTTAAAGAATTCTTAAAAATACCCCTTTTTGGGTATTTCCTAATCCTTTGATTATGCATATTTTAGTGCTTTGTTAATTCGAATCAACGAAGTTAAATGAGTTATTTCAATGTAGGGTAGGAATAATTTAATCAACTAAAATTTCGAAATAGAATTAACCATCAAAACCTTTCAGAGTGATCTGAAAGGTTTTTGTTTTTACTGCCATATTTAATTTCCATTTGCTTAATTAAAGAAGATAGGTAACTTTATAAAGGTCAGTTGCTTAATTATTAAATCTTCTTTATGGAAATCGATATCACAGAATTTATTCTTAAAACCGGTGCGGGCGCTATTTCAGGATTACTAATGGGACTGGAAAGGCAATATAAAGGTAAGCCGGCAGGTTTAAAAACAAATATGCTGGTGGCATTGGGTGCTTCTGCATTTATTATAATTTCTCTATTGTTTCAGGATTCGGGCGGAACAGATATGACCAGGATCGTGGGCCAGGTGGTAGTTGGAGTGGGATTTTTGGGAGCAGGTGTGATCCTTCAGCGGGAAAACGGTAGAAAAGTTAAGGGACTTGCCACGGCCGCTACCATATGGTGCAGTGCCGCTGCGGGCTGTTTTGCAGGATTTGCACTTTATTTACCTCTTTTGGTCTTTACTATTTTCGTGGTCATCATAAACCTTGTATTCGGTTATTTGAATGTTAAGGTAAAGCGTCATGCAAATAAGAATGAATAGATTTGTATTTAAATCTTAGGATATATGCTAGTGAAAGAGGAAAATAATGATCAGAATATCAAGATTACCGTACCCGTTATTATTGGATACCCCGTTCTGGATAAATATCTAAAGGAAAAACTTATTGGGGAGATCATTAGTAAAGAAGATTCTGACGGTAAAAAATCGAATTACGCCCAGGTTTTAGATGTATCTATAGAAAAAAGTGAATTAGAGGGTTTTGATCTGCGTTTAAATATTGGATTACAGACTCTTACCAGCTTTTTTAAAAATAAGCATGTGCAGATATACTTTCATGCCGCCTTGCAATTAGATAAGGAATTACAGCACATCTCTTTAAAAGATTATGAGATCGATGGAAAAACAAAGAACTGGTTCGCAGATAAATTGCTCGAGACTGTGGTAAATAATTGGATGTATGATAAGCTAAAGAAAAAGATGAATTTTGACCTGATGCCTCATATTGAAGAAAAGGTAGGTTCTCTAAACGAGAAACTGGAAAACAGGCTGGAGGCGAAAGAGGGGGTACATCTTATAGGTTCTTTAGATAAACTGGAAATTTCCAATCTTAAAGCGGGTGAAAAAGAATTATGGATCATGGTTAGTATTACGGGTACGGGCATAGTTGAACTGGAGAAACTGGAGCTTTAAATGCAGGCTTTCACCTAAAGCTGACCAAAATCATTTTTATTTTATTTGACTGAATTTAGTTTTGGCGCCGGATACTTTTAATTATGGCAGCTTCAGAACTAATAAATAAATACAATGTACCGGGACCCAGGTATACCAGTTATCCAACCGTTCCCTACTGGAATGAAAACACTTTCTCTACTAATCACTGGAAAACTTCATTCATAAGGAGTTTTAAGGAAAGTATTCATTTAGAAGGCATCAGCCTGTATATACATCTGCCGTTTTGTGAAAGCCTGTGTACTTTTTGTGGTTGCAATAAAAGGATCACCAAAAATCATAGCGTAGAAGATCCTTATATAAATTCAGTACTTAAAGAATGGGAATTATATACAGCAATTTTTCCTGCAAGACCGGTGATAAAAGAGATTCATCTGGGCGGAGGTACCCCAACCTTCTTTTCTCCTGAAAATCTGAAACGGCTAATAGATGGGATATTCGAGAAGGCTATACGAGCTCAGAAATTTGAAATGAGCTTTGAAGGTCATCCAAATAGTACCACTAAAAAACATCTGGAGATCTTAGCCAGGTTAGGTTTCAACCGCGTTAGCTATGGCGTGCAGGATTATAACTTAAGCGTTCAGAAAGCCATTCATAGGATTCAGCCATTTGAACATGTAAAAAACGCCACCGATATGGCAAGGGAAGCCGGGTTCTCTTCTGTTGGCCACGATATTATTTTCGGGTTG
Source organism: Christiangramia sp. (assembly GCA_041580575.1). Lineage (GTDB taxonomy): Bacteria > Bacteroidota > Bacteroidia > Flavobacteriales > Flavobacteriaceae > Christiangramia. Next base: position 18,384 of record JBFGDP010000007.1, on the reverse strand, counting down.
CCATTTCAGACGGAGGCACATATTGTACATACTATTGAAAAAACAAAAGAGCTGATGCCAGACCGCATTGCGTTTTATAGTTATGCTCATGTCCCGTGGATTAAAGGAAATGGACAGAGAGGCTTTAGTGATGCCAATCTACCTAAAGCTGATGAGAAAAGGTCACAATATGAAACAGGAAAAAAAATGTTGCTGGAGGCCGGATATATTGAAATTGGGATGGATCATTTTGCTCTTGTAACAGATAGTCTTTACGAGTCGGTCGTGAGCAGGAACGTTCACAGGAACTTTATGGGATATACCAGCTCAAAAACCAAATTGATGATAGGACTGGGTGTTTCATCAATTAGCGATAGTTGGTACGGTTTTGCCCAGAATGTAAAGACCGTTGAAGAATATCAAAACCTGATAGACAGGGAAATATTACCCGTTTTTAAAGGTTATATTTTAAATAACGAAGATTTGGTGATTCGCCGGCATATTTTAAATATTATGTGTAAACTCGAAACTTCATGGTATACCCGGGACAGGTTTTTTGATGGATTACCCGAAGTTTTGATCAGTTTAATGGAAATGCAAAATGACGGGCTCCTTGAGATAGATAGTAATTGTCTGAAAATCACAGAAAAAGGACGGCCATTCGTAAGAAATGTTTGTATGGCTTTCGATATGAGATTACAAAGAAATAAACCTGAAACACAGTTATTTTCAATGACTGTTTAATAATAATTAAAACTTAGTATTATGGAACTTACACCAAACAGAACTGTTGCCGAGTGCGTGACTGAAAATATAAAGGCTTCCCATGTCTTTAAAAAATATGGGATAGATTTTTGCTGTGGCGGTGGCATCAGCATTCAAAAAGCCTGTGAAAAATACAGCGTTGATTATGATCTTTTAGCTGAAGATCTAATCTGTATTGGAAATCCTGATGAGAGGGAAAAAGACTTCAATAAACTTCCTTTAGATACATTGATAGACTATATAGTAGAAAAACATCATACCTATGTGGAGGCAAATATTCCTCTACTTGTGCAATATACATCGAAGGTAGCCAGAGTTCATGGCGCAAATAGTCCTGAATTGATAAAGGTTTATGAGTTATTTGAGAAAGTTGCAGGTGAACTGGCTGCACATCTCAAAAAAGAAGAATTAATCCTTTTCCCCTTTATAAAAAAGATGGTAAAGGCAGAGCAGGAAGGAACTACTGTAAATGTTCCAAATTTTAATGCGGTTACAAATCCTATTAAGATGATGGAGGATGAGCATGAATTTGCCGGGGATATCTTTAAGGAAATTGCGCAGCTAACTAATAATTATACACCGCCGGCCCATGCCTGCAACACTTATCGAGCGCTGTTTGATAAGCTTGATGAATTTGAGCAGGATTTGCATGAACATATTCATCTGGAAAACAACATTCTGCATCCAAAAGGCATAAGATTGGAAAAGAAATTAAGAGCATCGATCAAGTAAAAATAAACCAGGAAGGTGTCTAAACGTCTAAACAAATTTAAATTCCTTTAAATTCATGTTTAGATATCTTCTTGCTTTTAGATCTTTAAAAAGCCAATCCCTGAATCTATCTTTGAAGTTAGCTCAAGTATAGTCGTGTTTTCTAGCATATGTTTTAAATGGCTTCTTATCTCGGCAAAATCGTGGTGCAGGGGACAAGGGTGTTCTTCAGAACATTTTTCCAGGCCTAAGGCGCATCCAGTGATGATAGAATCGCCGTCTATAGCCCTCACAATATCGGAAAGTACGATCTTAAGGTTATTGGACTCTATAAAAAATCCGCCCTGTGGTCCTTTTGCAGATTTAATGATATTTTTTTGAACCAGTTTTTGAAGGATCTTAGCGGTAAAAGCTTCAGGAGAATTTATTTCCCTGGCTATTGTTTTCAGGCCTGCGCGTCTTTGGTTTTTGGACTCCTGCGCGATAAACAGGGTCGCTCTTATTCCGTATTCACAGGCTTTAGAAAACATTCACTAGAATTTTAAGTAGGAAGATAAATAAAAAAGATAAAATTGTCCTCTTTATAATCTTTCATTTTATTTTTTAACTCGGCAGTTTTTTTTCTATTGATATGCAAATGCTGAAAAGACATACCAGGATCGCCCTTACTTATTTCCTGATCATCGCTATTCTTGGAGTTACGCTCAGGTACTTTGCGGTTTTTGAAATTCCGGTTACCTATAAATTTATCGTTCATACACATTCTCATATTGCTTTGCTGGGTTGGGTGTATACAGCCCTAACAACTCTTATTTACTATGCTTTTCTTCGTTCCCAGAAGTTAGATAAAAAGTATCGCCTTATATTCTGGGTTACCCAGCTAACTATAATCGGAATACTGGTAACCTTTCTATTTACCGGTTATGCACTTTTCTCAATTATTTTTTCATGTTTTTTCATTATTGCTTCTTACTGGTTCGTTTTTTTCTTTTTTAAATACTGTCCAAAAACATTCAAGAGTACTAACTCCTATAAACTAATCAGGATTTCTCTCTGGTATATGGTCATTTCCAGCACAGGCCAGTGGGCACTGGGAATTATTATGAATACGGCCGGCAGCGGTTCTTCATGGTACCGGAATGCGATCTATTTCTATCTGCATTTTCAGTACAACGGCTGGTTTATAGTCGCCCTTTCTGGAATATTTCTATATATCCTGGAACAAAGATCTTTTATACTTTTAAAAAGGATTTTTAAAAGGTTTTATTACCTGTTGAATGCAGTAGTGATCCTCACCTTTTTCCGTTCACTATTATGGATGAGACCGCACTGGTCTATTTATCTCCTAACTCTGATTGGTGGGGTGGCCCAACTGATTGCCTTTGGTTTACTCTTCAGGACGATTTACTCCAAAGCTTTTTCAATTTTTAAGTAACTTCCCAAGTTATTCATCTTTTCTATAAGAATTCTTGTGTTTTAACTTTTTGTAAAGCTAATTGCCCAGATACTGGGTGCTTTTCCAGTGATAGCCGAGAGGATCTTTACAAATATTGATATGATTATCAGTTACTTTCATTGGGTTTTCCTGGGAATAGTTAGTGTCCTGCTGCTGGCTGTCCTGAATTATTTCAAATTACTGAAGCTATCCATAACTCAGTTTTACATTTACCTTGCAGGTTTCTTCCAGACCGAACTCCTTATTTTCGCCAGGGGATTAGTAGTTATTTTTAGATACCGAACCCATCCCATACTTACATTTGCTTATTAGTCTGGCCAGCCCGGTTCTTTTTTATGCAATTGCCCTGATCCTGGCCGGCCAGTTCTTAGCAAAAGATTAAACCAGGGAACCTTTCTCAAGATTCTGAACCATTTCTGCCAGTTCGTTGATAATACTATTTCCAAGGTCTTTGTTATACCATACCTGTAGCTTTGCCTTAAAATTAAAATCAATTTTTTTGAAATCTCTTTTATAATCTTCCACCATTTGCGCAGCAGGTTTAGATCTTGGACCCCAGGTGGACATAACCTCCAAATTATCATCCAGGGCTATCAATTTGGGAATAGAACGGGTACCATTGGTTAGAAATAGGTCCATAAGTTCGGAGTTCTCATCTCTCAAAATTATCCTTAGATCAATATTATTTGAGGCTCCCGCTATCTTATTCAGTATTGGGATAGTCTGGGCACCATCGGCGCACCAGGATTCGAGGATGACCAGCCAGGTTTGCTTAGTTTCAATACTTTGAAAAATCTCTTTCTGTGCCATACTTAATTCGATTCTTTTGTTAAGACGCTGAATGCGTTTGTAGTTAAGTTTAGTGAAATTCACCCTGTCTTTGGTAGTTTCCCCGGTGGTACTTTTCTTTTGTACTAGTCCATCCAACAAGGCTAGAAATTCAGGATAGCTAAATGAATTCTCCAGGTTTTTTAAAGGTAGTTCGTACATATCACAAGTTTTTAAATGAATGAAAAATTAAACAGTAGTACTCTAAATATTGTATAGATATCCTCATTAGAAGTCTTTATTACCGCTAATCTTTTTAATAAAATATAAGGGAATACTAACCCACAATATGAGCATTATAGATGATAAAATGATCCCCATATTGGTTCCGAAGAACTTTTGAAATACTGCTCCAGTATATCCCAACAAGGCTGAAATATCCATTTTTAATAAAATAAGTACCCTGGATAAATCAATGGGATTGAGCATAGTGGTAACCAGTGAAAACTTATCTAATGGGTATTCCTCGAAGAATATTAGTGACATCAGGAAGATACCATCATAGATCACTGCCAGAAAGAGCCAGAGCAATATCGCATACCCAAAACCTTTAATCTTGTTGTCATTCACAAGGGCAATTACAAAGGCAAGCGCAGTAAAGATTAGGGTTAGGGAGGCACCGGTAACAAGCAATAACACGAAGTTTCCTATAGTTTCACTATTAAAGATTCCGTAGATTATAAAAGGCAGACCAAGCCCAATGATAAGGCTCATCGCCAGGGATAAAGCCACCCCAAAATACTGCCCCAGAAAAATAGAGCTTCTTTTTACGGGCTGGGCGAGCAATAGCTCGGTGAATTCTTTAGAGTTATAATAATACATCACCCCGAAAATTGTCCCTATAAGGGGTACCAGGATAATAATCACATTCATTAGTGTGATCACTGCTTTTGAGAGGTCATTGTTTAGAAATAATAGGACCAATCCCAGCAATAAATAGAACAAGAAATATACGTAGCTCCAGCGACTACGCATCAAATCATAAAAACTATATTTCAATATCTTAAGCATAACTAGTGGTTAAAATTGATGCTATGGCATGTTCAAAATCTGGTTGTTTGGTTTTGGCTTTCAGGGCCGGTATGCCTCCTTTAAAATAGATCTTACCTTCGAGCAGGAATACGATCTCATCTGCAATTTCCTCTACAAAACTCATGATATGAGAGGTGATAAGAATGGTTTTTCCATTTTGCTTTTCCCGGGTGATAAGCTCTTTAAGTCTTAAATGGGAAATTGGGTCAAGACCAGTTGTAGGTTCATCCAGGATGATAAGCGGACTATCGAACATAAAAGTCAATACCAGATTCACCTTCTGTTTTGTGCCTCCAGAAAGATTGCTTAGTTTTTTATCCAGAAAAGCTTCTAACCTAAAAAGCTCAATTAGACGTTCATCTTCCGCTTTTTTGTAGGATCGAAGATCCTTTATCATGCGAATAAGTTCCCTAACAGTGAGGTTACCGGGAAAATTTGCGATTTGGGGCAGATAATCAATATTATTGCGGTATTTCCAGTCGTTTTTGACCGATTCTCCATTCAGTTTTATGTTTCCAGAATTTGGTACGACCATGCCCAGGATGCTTTTTATCAAAGTGGTCTTTCCGGAACCATTCGGGCCTAAAACGGCAAATATTCCACCCTGTTCTATCTCCAGGTCGATGCCTTTTAAGACCTTGTTTTTTCCGAATTTCTTATGAAGATTTTCAATAGATATCATGGGATACGGGTTTAAGCAATGGATTTTCGTCTATTAGATTATCGGGTGTAAAAACCGGGGAAACCTTTTCAGAGAAATCGATAATATCAATAAAAAGGCTCCTTAAGAGAATGATGGTTTCAGGTGTTCTGTTAACGATATAAGAAAATAGCTTTACAGGTCTGTAAGGCACATCACCAAGCCCATCCTTGTTGAGATCGTAGCCGGTATAACTGCTCCAGTAGTTTCTGTCAAATTTGTTATCATTCAGTTTACTGTTGTAAGAAATATCAAATGAATTATTGAAGAAATTATTCTTTTTAAATATATTGGTATAACAGGCTCCTCTTACCTTAATGGCCCAGCCATTATTTCTGAAATCGTTGTCTGTATAATTTATACGGTTGGAGCCTTCAATATTGATACCTACCGTATTTTCCTCAAATTTATTGTTTTTGATCTCTGAATCATTGATCTCTTTCAGTAATAAGCCAAAGGAGGCGGTTCCCCAGTTCTTTCTGAAAATATTCCCTCTCATGACAATGAATTTCGAGAACATTACGGCCACTCCGGCACCATTATTCTCAAAAATGTTATTTTCATAGATATCATTATTAGAAAACATGAAATGCAGCCCATAGCGAAGGTTATTCTCACTCAAATTATCTTCGATAAGTACATCATCTGAAAATTCAAGATAGATACCATCCCGTACTTTTTTAATAGTATTTCCAATTACTTCAATATTCCTGCAATACCACAATTGTATCCCGTTCCCAGAACTAAATTCCTCCACGGCATCACCTAATATTGTATTATTTAAAACCTTTCCATTCCTTGATTTTTCCAGATATATGCCGAAAAATAGGCGTTCGAGATGTAGGTTTTGAATCAGAAAGTTTTCGCTTTTCACTACTCGCACCGCGGCAAAATCTGTAGTATAACTAGTACCAACATTGATGATCTTAAGTCCATCAACAGTCACATTATCTGCTTCTATAGTGATGATCTCCCCCTGATCCCCTCCATCGATGATCGGATAGTCTTCACCTATAATCGTAAGTGCTTTGGTGATATGAAGATTATATTCTTTATAAATTCCTGGTTTAATAACAATTGTATCTAAGGCGGCGGCATTTATTATAGCTGCGTTTATCGTTTTGTAAGTACAGCTGCTACAAACATCAAGAATATTAGCTTTCGAAAAATTAAAAGAAAGCATTAGATAGATCAGTATGAGGAAAGATGATCTCAAGGTGTAGTTTTATTTATATAAGGTTGAATTTCATTCCAGTCGTATAGCTCTCCGCCGTGACTAAATTGGACTTCATTGGCTACAGATTCAACATAAAATGCTGAAAGGTTTGCCCCCATGGGGCTGGAAATTTGTGGACTTATAAGATAAGTCGCCATGGTAGCATCTATTAACTCTCCGGGATTGCTAAAATCATTCACCAGGTAAAGCGCATATTGAATGTCTTTATGCTCCTTTCTGAAATTGATCATACACTCAATAGCATCGAATTTGTAGACCTTGCCTTTGCTGGTTACCAGTTCTGAAGCATGTTGCTTGTCCACGATGGTCATTTTGCAAAATTCGCAGCCATCTTCTCCATAATGAATTGATTCGGGTCCAATCTCACAGGAGATAAGGCTCAAGGAAAGAACAATAATGTATACAATATTTTTCATGATCTCTGTTTATTTGATTCCCATTCCTTTCTTCCAACAAAGAATGCAATAAGAGTAAGCAGCATTCCAGTAAAAAGCATGTAAGCTCCAGTATGAGGATAAGAATCTACATCAAAATTTAATAGCTTCTGATGACCAAAAAGCGGGGGCTTATATGATATGGGTGAGCCATCTGGAGTCGTCATTTTCATTATAGCATTGGGATCTAGATTTGTACCGTAATCAATTAACCAGGCATTAAAATCATACATCCCTAAAACACCTAAGATGCTCATTAAGATCAACCATCCTAAAAACCATTTATAACTTACTTTCCTGAAAATACCCAACAGGCCAACTAGTACTCCCAGAATGACCATTCCTGCAATTACCTTGGGGAATATGTCAAATTCCCACATTTCTTCAGGTTTAGGGATTTTTTTCATTCCTATATAATGATTAAGGCCATCAATATTCTGGATATCGAATTCATGAACTCCTTCAATTCCGCTGATGTGTATATTCATTCCCATGGGGTCTGGATACTGGGGAGCGCCCAACATAATATTCCAGAGAGGGAATTTAAAGAGGCCCAGCAAAAGGAGGGAGCCTACGATCATTATGATGCCTGCTTTTTTCATAATTGTTTTTTTAAAGATAGGCGGGAGCATTCTTGGAACTCCCGCCTGTAGGATATACATATTCAGGATAAAATGTAAATCCAACTAACTAAACATTAATCTTCACCTAAAGACCAGCTTAAATCTATGTTAGAACTAGCGGGGGAAACCCTAACATAGCCCTGCATTTCCTGGTGTAAAGCTGAACAGAAATCGGTACAATAGAATGGCCATACTCCGGGCTGTTTTGGTTCCCAGACAAAGGTCTCAGTCTGTCCGGGCATGATCAGCAATTCAGAAGTGTTGGCGCCAATCATACTAATTCCGTGTGGTACATCGTAATCCTGTTCGTGGTTGGTAACGTGGAAGTAGACCTTGTCTCCAACCTTGATACCTTCAATATTATCTGGAGTAAAGTGGCTACGAATCATGGTCATATAAACATGAACTTCATTTCCATCTCTTTCCACACGGGCATCACCGTTATTTAGAGTCGCATGCTTGTGTTTGTTTTCCTCCAGTCTATAAATCTTTTTGGAATTCGGTTTTATAGTATCCGCTGGGATACCTGCTGCATAGTGAGGTTCTCCGATAGTTGGGAAATCGAGTAACAATTCCATTTTTTCGCCAGTAATGTCATAAAGCTGCGCAGAGTGAGTTACTTCAGGACCGGTAGGTAAATAGCGGTCTTTGGTGATCTTGTTCATCGCCAGTACATATTTTCCGAATGGATCTGCTGAGTTACCACCTGGGATCATCACGTGGCCAACTGAATAATAACATGGTTTTCTGTCTATCACTTCACGGGTGTCCATATTCCATTTTACAACTTCAGAGGAGATAAAGAATGAAGTATAGGCATTTCCTTCACCATCAAATTCGGTATGCAGTGGCCCAAGACCAGCCTGTTTTACGGTTCCGGCAAGGACATCCTCGAATTTAAGGATCGGAATTCCATAAGCTTCGCCGTCGAATTTTTCATTCTCGATTGCAGCCATCATTTTGGTGTAAGAATGCACCGTAAGGTCGGCGGAAAGTTTTCCGTTCCCTACAATATACTCTCCAGAAGGATCTACATCACAGCCATGCGGTGATTTTGGCGTTGGTAATAAGAAAACAGCTCCAGGAACTTCCAGAGGGTCTACCGTAAGCACTTCTTTTTTCATTATTGAGGTAGCGGTGTGAGTTTCATCATCATAAATATTGTGAGCGTAGTTGGCAGGCATTGTTTTACCACCTCCGTTATTCACATATTCCTCTATCTTTTTCCAGTTAACCGCTGCAATAAAGTCCTTATCGTTTTGTGATGAGTTCACTTCCATCAAGGTATTTGCCTCCTCTGTATTATAGGTAGAGAAGAAGAACCACCCATGGGATTTTCCTCTTCCAGGATGCGCAAGATCATAATCAAATCCTGGCATCATTAGCTGAAATTTGATATCCATATGACCTTCTTCAGGTTCTACGCTTATAAAAGTAAGGGCGCCTTTAAAATTACCCTTGTATTCCTTGATAGGCATATCACGTTGAGGTACCGGCACAGAAAATCTAGTTCCTGCTACCACGTATTCGGTATTTTCAGTAACAAAAGATGAACTATGATTACCTGCAGAGTTTGGAACCTCAATGATCTCGGTAGTCTCAAAAGTAGTAAGGTCTATCTTAGCAATCCTTGGAGTGTTATTACCATTGATAAATACCCAGCGACCATCAAGTTTTCCATTGGTCTGGGAAATATCCGGGTGGTGCGCGTCATCCCATGGTATAAAACCGTGGGAAGTATTTAGCATAGGCTTGGTTTCCTCGTTATAACCCCAGGCTTTTTCAGCATCCTGGGAGAATACTGGAATTACCTTCAATAGTCTGCCCGATGGGAGCCCATAGACAGATAACTGTCCGCTAAAACCTCCTGAGATGAACGCGTAGAACTCATCGTGTTCTCCCGGCGCCACATAAACTTTTTCTGCGGCGCTGGAAGCCAGAGCTCCAAGATCTCCTCTTTTTGAGTTTTCACTGTTATTGCAGCTCATAAAGCTACCTGTAAGAAACAGTGCTAGTATGTATACAACTGATTTTTTCATGATTTCAATATTGGTTTATAGTCTTATTAGTTTTGAGGTATAATTACTTTATCTATCACGTGAACGATTCCGTTTCCGGCGGGAACGCTGGCGATTATCTTGGCACCACCTACATAAACATCTTCACCCTTTACCTCTACAGGCACATTAAGATCACTAGCTTGACCGAGTTTTTTGAATTTCTTGAGAAACTCCTTATCGTATTTTCCCGGGGTGACATGGTGTTTAAGAATATGTGATAGTTTATTTTCATTTTCTGGCTTCAGAAGATCTTCAACAGTACCATCAGGTAAGGCGTTAAACGCCTCATCGGTTGGAGCGAAAACCATTAAGGGTCCTGCATTTACCAACGCATTTTCCAGTTTGGCTGCTTGTACGGCGGCTACCAAAGTCTTATGATTTTTAGATTGAATGGCAATGTCCAGAACAGTAGGTTCAGATACATCATCCTTTACAAAGGCCTGGCCCTGTCTTTCTTCACTGGCTTGCTCTGAGTTAGCTGAGACATTTTCCACTTTAGCTTCGTTACTATTTCCACATGCGGTGAATCCCGCGATGAATATTGTTAATACGAATAATTTGATAGTTGCTTTCATATCTATAGGATTTAGTTGGTTCTGTGTAATACCTAATCAAGGGTTCTGAAATACTCCAGGAGCTGTCTTGCTTCCCCTTCGGTCAGGTTTTGGTTAGCCATGGGAGAGCCATTGTGTTCAATTAGCAATTGCCTGGCAATAGGATCTTTTAAGATCATTTCTTCAGGGTTTAACATCATGTTCATTACCCATTCTGGTGATCTTCTATCCAGAACTCCTTTAGGAGCAGGACCAATGAACTTTTTATCGGGTTTATGACAGGCAAGACATTTTGAATCGAAAATTGCCTTCCCTTTTGCAGCCATTGCCTGGTCTATTTTAGCTGGTATTTCAATTTTTTTGATTGGCCCGATTCCTTTGTTGCTCATGTCGTTCATATCTATTTCTGCAGATGAGGTTTCGGACTGTTTAATCTCTTTTTTTTGGGAGTAGTTTCCCAGCTGGATATCTTCAGATTCTTTTTTATCTTCCTTACCTCCACAACTTACTAATGCTAATGAGGTTACTATCCACAAGCTTTTAATAATATAGTTCATAACGGTTCACATTTATTGTTTAATCAAAAGTAGGAGAGAAGTGGGAGTGAAAATATGACTAAAATCATATTTAGGATAAAAAGGTCTTTTATTAATGTTTTTGAAATTTTGTCACCAATAGGTAGCTTTTTATACCTCTTAAAATTAGAATCAACGTGATTTCCGAATTTTAGAGATTTAGGTTAAAAGTGAGGGTGAGTCTGAGAGGATTCCTATTCTACAAGATCTTCTGGTATTGAGTAGGCTGAATTCTTAAAATCAATTCATATCAAATGAATTCACATATTTAATCACTTCAGCTACAGATTTGATACCAAGTTTCTTCTTAATATTTTTCCAGTGGGTTTTTAAGGTTTCTATGGAAATGAATAACTTATCTGCAACCTCTTTCTGGCGTAGACCCTGGGCGAGGATCACCATGATCTCCTTTTCTCTTTTTGTGAGCTTGGTATAGTTGGAGATATTTGACTTTAAAAAATTGTTTTCCTCAATAAGATGTCCAAAAGATAGTAAGGTGTTGGTAATATCACTGGAGGGTCTTTTAATCTTTATGATAGAATTACCTTCTTCGTCCACTCCTTCAAAAAGCACTTTTATCTGGCTATCCATCCTGATGTTATTTGTACCACCGTTCAGCCATTCCCTGGCTTCGTTTTCAGATGCAAAATGTACCGGATGAATTACAGAATTTTGCTCTTCAAAATAACTCATAACACTTAAGTGTACTAAGACATCTTTACCCACTACAAAGGCTACTTTTTCAATACCACATTCAACACCGGGAATATTAATATTTTCCTCAATCCAGTGATGCATTTCATTATTAATGGGTAGCTGGAAATTTTGCTGTAGCCATAAAGTTCTGGAAGGCTTATATTTTTTAAATAATGTTCTATACTCGATAAATTCCTTTTTTAATACCAGGAAAGATTCAGGAGACTTTTTCCAGAATTGTACAAAACAATCATTCTCTTTCTCAAAATTGATAGTAAGAAAATCACTTTCATATAAAACCATTCGGGAATACTTAAGAAGTGTTCTAAATTAATAATAAATAGCTAGACAGCGATATAATTAAAAAAACTTTGACATTAATTACCCAATATTCAACGAAACCGGAAGTATTTCGTTCAAAAAGGTCAACTTAGATGATCTAATTGTTTAACTTTTATTCGCAACAGTGATAATTATCATATTGGCATTCCTGGTTGGGGGATATTTTTGGAAATTATGCGGAGCATATTAAAAAGAATAATAAAATCTGTACATTCATTGATAAACGTGTTCATTAATAATGAAATTAAATAAATATATAGACCACACCCTGTTAACAGCCAATGCTACCCGGAATCAAATCTCCAATCTCTGCGAAGAAGCAAAAAAATATGATTTCTATGCCATCTGTATAAATGGATGTTACGTGTCACTGGCGAAGGAGCACCTAAAGAATACAAATATAAAAATTGCAGCTACCGTTGGATTCCCTTTGGGAGCCTCCCATGGGATGGCTAAAACAGAGGAGGCCAGGATTGCCGTAAAAGAAGGTGCAGATGAAATAGATATGGTAATAAATATTGGCCTTCTTCTGGATGGAAAACTGAACATGGTAAGAGGTGAAATTGCTGACGTTAAGAAGGTTATAGGTGAAAAAATTCTTAAGGTGATCATTGAAACCTGCTATTTGAACCCGGAAGAAATTGCTGCAGCAAGCCAACTGGTAATGGAAGCCGGTGCCGATTTTGTTAAGACCTCCACCGGTTTTGGAAGCAGGGGAGCCAGCCTTGAAGATATTGAGAACATAAAAGCAGTAACAGGTGATAAATTAAAGATCAAGGCTTCTGGAGGAATCAAAGACCGCGAAACTGCAAAACAATATATTGCCCATGGTGTAGATCGAATAGGGACATCTTCTGGAGTTAACATTGTTACTAAAAATTAAATAAATGAGCATACATATTGCTGCAAAGGCTGGTGAAATTGCCGAGACCATTTTATTACCTGGAGATCCGCTTAGAGCTAAATGGATCGCAGAAACCTTTCTGAAAGACAGTTTTTGCTATAACGAGATTAGAGGAATGCTTGGCTATACCGGAACCTATAAGGGAAGGAAGGTTTCTGTTCAGGGAACAGGAATGGGAATACCTTCTGCAATGATCTACTGCCATGAGCTTATTAAGGAATATGGGGTTAAAAATCTAATAAGGGTAGGAAGCGCCGGTGCCTTTCAAAATGATCTGAAATTGATGGATATAGTAATTGCCATGTCGGCATCTACGACCTCATCACTTAATACTGATACATTTGGAAACGCCAGCTTCGCACCTACGGCAAATTTTGACCTCTTTCATAAGGCGGTCAACTATGCCCGGGAACAGAAAATAGAATTCTGTGCAGGGAATGTATTGACTTCAGATGTGTTCTATGATGATGATCCGGATTATTATAAGAAATGGGCCGCTCACGGGGTACTCTGCGCCGAGATGGAGACCGCTGGACTCTATACTTTGGCCGCTAAATATGGTGTACGGGCATTATCAATTCTTACCATTTCAGATTCTCTGATAAATGGAGATGAAATTTCATCTGAGATGAGAGAACAGAAATTAAACGAAATGGTAGAGATCGCTTTAAATACTTATTAATTCCAATAGATAAAACTTCATTTCCCTTCCTCCTAAGGCAATATTAAGATCAGGTTTATTGAAATCCCGGCTTAGATCTTAAAGGTAACAACCGGGATACTGGCGTGGTTCGCCACATCTTCGCCTACGCTGCCATAGAAGAAGTGGCCAACTCCTGTGCGACCATGTGTAGGTATGGCAATGGCGTCAACCTCAGCTTCATTACAATAATTATATATGCCCTTCTCTACCGTGTAATCATCATAAAAGACAATTTCATCACTAAATTTTTTATTATCCATTCCCACATCCAAGAGAAAATTATAAGCCTTCAATTTAATTTCCTTGGTACTCATAAATTTTTCGGGAATGTTGATAAAAAGTACTTTTGGTACCACTTTGAAAGCTTCAAAGAATTTTCGCGCACTAATGAAGCTGTCAAGGGTATCCAGGTTGAAATCTGTCACAAATACGGCTTTTTTAATATCAAAATCTTTAATTTTCTCCTTGATTACCAGCACTGGAATATCTGCCGTTCGAACGACTTTTTCTGTATTAGAGCCAATAAATACCTCTTTTATTCCTGCTGCCCCATGAGAACCCATCACAATTAGGTCTGCCCCGTATTCTTTAGCGACCTCATTAATATCTGCAAAGATCTTGTGTGTTTTTACGGCCTCGGTAACTTCAATTCCTTTTAGGTATTCCTTGTCCAGAAATTTATCAAATTTCTGATTTGTGATCTTCATATAATAAATGGCATTAAAAATTTCCTGCTTTTCATCATTGGTAAGATAGGAATCGGGAATTCCCATCATGTGAATTACCACAATCTCGGCATTTTGCTTTTTTGCTATACTGGCAGCAACTTCTAAAGCATTTTCTGAATAACTGGAAAAGTCTACGGGAACTAGGATGGTTGTCATGATCTTATCTTTAATTTATGATGCATAAAGCTATTGGAGATCTTATTCAATAAATATGACCACAGTCATTCTTTCTTAATTTATATAATTGAATTTGATGAAATATTAAAGGAATTATGTGTTGACTATAAGTATTTTAAATGAAAACAGAATTCAGATTAGTACCAAACCAGGAACAGAATTGATGTCTGGTATGAAGATGATTCTCCATATTTGGAAGAGTAAAGTTTAAAAGATCAGGATTGTTTCCAAAAAAGATTTTACCTTTAATTTCATTAAAATGCAATCATGTGCAGGATAGTTTTTTAGACAATAAAGACGTTTTCAATCTTTTATTTCAGGCCGCTTCAGAGGGTATAATCGTAGTAGACGCTAATCAAATAGTAGTTGCAGCAAATTCTGCCGCAGAGAATATGTTTGGCTATAATAAGGATGAACTTATCAATCAACCTCTTAATGTCCTCATTCCCCGGGAATACCATCACAACCACCCGGTGCATTTTAATAAATTCCTTGATAAAAGTGAAAAGAGGCAAATGGGCCATGGCCGGGACCTCCATGGGGTGCGCAAGGATGGAAGTTTATTTCCAGTAGAAGCGGGCTTGAATCCTTTTAAGCTGGATGGTGAAAAATATGTAATGTCCCTGGTAATAGATATTACCGTTAGAAAAGAAACGCAGAAACAGATCCATGAGCTAAACAGTCATTTAGAGGAAAAGATTAATTTAAGAACGCTCGAATTAAGTGAAACCGTGGAAAAGCTCAAGGAGTTGAACCAGGATCTGGGGGAAGAAATAAAGCGTAGAAAGGAAGCTGAGAAAAAGATAAAGGATGCTCTACAGAAAGAAAAAGAACTTAGCGAATTAAAAACAAAATTCCTTTCTTTGGTCTCCCATGAATTTAAAACTCCCTTAAGTGGAATTCTTACTTCGGCGACACTGGCTGAAAAATACACGAAATCTGAACAGCAGGAGAAACGGGAAAAACACCTCTTGACCATAAGAAATAAGGTGCATTACCTTAATAATATTTTAAATGATTTCCTTTCTATCGAACGATTAGATAGCGGAAGAGGGCAATATAAGTTTACAGATTTTGGTTTGAAGCGGCTTTTAAATGAAGTGATCTATAATGCCAATATCACCCTGAAAGACGGTCAGGAAATAAAATATCCAACTGATATCGAGGATGTGGAACTGCATATGGACGAGAAGATCCTGGAGTTGATATTATCTAATCTTCTGGGTAATGCCATTAAATATTCTCCTGAAAATACCACCATAGAACTGAGTTTAGAATTTGAGGGGAATTATGTAATATTCAAAATAAAAGACCAGGGCAGGGGAATCCCTGAAAAAGACCAGAAACATATCTTTGAAAGGTACTTTAGGGCAGAAAATGCCCTGCTAGATCAGGGAACCGGGATAGGTCTAAATATTGCCAAGACCCACCTTGATAATTTGGGAGGTTCCATTAATTTTATAAGCAAAGAAAACCATGGTACCACTTTTACTGTAAAAGTTCCTATGAACAAAAAAGGGTAAAAAGAAAAAATATCTATTAGCAATATGAAGAAATTACTGCTCATTGAGGATGATGTCACCGTTAGAGAAAATACAGCAGAATTGCTGGAGCTATCAGATTATGAGGTGATCTCTGCGGCCAATGGGAAATTGGGGATTGAAAAGGCGAAACAGGAATTGCCCGATATCATTATTTGTGATATCATGATGCCCGAAATAGACGGCTATGGAGTTTTGGAGGCTTTGAGCAAGGATCCTGATACACTTAATATTCCGTTTATTTTTCTTTCAGCTAAAACAGAACATAAGGATATTAGAAAAGGTATGGATCTTGGCGCAGACGATTATCTTACCAAACCTTTTGAGGAGGAAGAGTTATTAAGTGCAATAGAAAGCAGGCTGGCCAAGGTGGCTATTTTAAATTCGTACAGAAAGACAGAAGCTGTCCCTGAGATGGAGGAGAGTTTGAAAGATCTTGATGACCTTAGAGATATCTTTAGCCAGCAGGAAATTAGATATTTTAAAAAAGGGGAAAGTATCTATGAAAAGGATAATCACGCGAATTATTTCTACTTAATCAAAAGAGGAGTGGTTAAGGCTCACAGAATGGACACCCAGGGAAAGGAATTGATCACCGAATTGTATAAGGAAGACGACTTTTTCGGAAATCATGTGTATGATCCACATTCTTCTTACGAAGACTATGCTACTGCCATGGAAGATTCCCAGCTCTACGAGATCCCCAGGGAGGAGTTTCAAAAAATACTGGCCAGAAATCCTAAGATCACCATGCAGCTGGTAGAGGTTTTAAACAGTAACCTTTCAGACTTAAAGCAACAGTTAATGGATATGGCCTATGGGTCTGTACGCAAGAAAACTGCAAATACCATTCTATTATTTGCAGAAAAGATAAAGAAGCATCCTCTTAAAAGCATAAGGATAAGTAGGGCAGACCTCGCCGGAGTGGCAGGAATGGCGCCGGAAAGTTTGATTAGGACCTTATCTGAATTTAAAAAGGAAGGACTTATCGAGATCGAGGGGCGAAATATAAAATTAATGGACTCTGCCGGCCTGAAAAATATTAAATAAGGTCCCTCTTTAGTTACTTTAAAAGAACTGATTTTCATCATTTTTTCCGTTGGATACATCGCCTAAATTCGCTGTACTAAGTGAATTTACATGAATGTTTTAATTCTGACAGATTTTTCAGAAACTTCCCTTAATGCAGGTAGGTATGCAGTTGATTTCCTTAAGGAAGTAAACGCAACTTTTTATTTGCTCAATATTCAAAATTTTAATTTCAATCGTTCTGCGAGGAAGCAATTAGAAAAAGACCTTACGCAAACCCTTATTAAATTGCAGGAAGGGGTCAATATGCTGGAGAACTATACCCAGAAAGAAAAACATAAATTTAGTACCATCCTATCTTCAGAAAATTTAATTAGTGCGGTTAGAAAAGCCAAGCTCGAAAAGAAGATAGATCTTATCTTTATTGGAGCGGTTAGCCATGAAAAACATGAACATCCAATCCTTGGTGACCATGCTTATGATGTGGTAAGGAAAATAAAATGTAATATTATCGCTGTTCCCGCCGAATGCACATATATTCCGTTAGAAAAAGTGGTTTTTCCCGTAGATAAAGCAATTCTTTCTGAAAACGAGCAAAATCAAGTGATGGATAACCTGGAATTTTTTCATACTTCCAATTTCACTCTTTTAGAAATTAACAATGGCAGTGTTGAATATTATGAGGGTATAAATGCTCAAACCCCATTTAGAACGCCTGTTCCTTTTACCAGGCAATTGTTTAAGATTCTACAGAAGGAATTTGATCTCATTTTTGTGATAGGTAAAAACCTAAGTATTTGTGATAGATTACTGCATACCAAAAACGGATTTACAGCACACATGCATATGCAGATCCCTATCTTCGTTTATCACAATTAAAATTTCTTGCAATATGATTAGAACTCCTTTATCCTCTACAGGAGTGTGTAGTTTGAGTGTAAAAAATTGGCTTCCTCCGTACATACCTCTATAAGCCTAGTATTATGTAGAGCAATTTAAATTGAAGTCAGACTGGGGACTATAGTCAGAAATTATTTAAGAGATGGCCGGCCGGCCCTGGTAGATCCTCAGGAATAGGTGTGTAGACATTTTACGGGCATTGTTTTTTAGACGCTGAGCCATTTCACCTGCAAAAAGTTCATCTATGGTCTGGAACCAAAGATTCAGCCAGACCCCAAAATGATATTCGGTGATGCTATGATCATGTTCCCGGTCCACTTTAATATGCGCCCGGGCAGGATTACCACTGAAAGATCCGGTAAAAAACAGGTTACTTTCCCAAAAATCGGTGAGCTTCTCCAGGTGCTCTT
>JBFGDP010000006.1:0-23523 GCA_041580575.1 Christiangramia sp. | reverse complement strand
GATCGTTCAAAATGAAAATCATACTTCAGAGTTTTTCACTGACGAAGAGGCAGAAAAATTCTTTATCAGCGGCCCAAAAATAAGGAGAACATTTTATACGAGCCTAAAAAAATAAACCCCGGATCAAGGCCGGGGTTCACTCTATATTTAATTTACCAAAAGAATTAAGTGAGTTACACCATCGTAATCACTAATTTTCTTTCGCTGCAGGCTTGTATTCCTTTTGATCGATCACCATTTTGGCGAATCGGAAAACGATTTTCGCCAAGGTAATCTCTAATTTTCTTTCGCTGCAGGTTTGTATTCCTTTTGATCGATCACCATTTTGGCGATAATTTCTTTCAAAATTTCAGAAGTTCCACCTCCAATGGGGCCGAGCCTGCTGTCCCTGAACATTCTGGCCAGAGGGTAATCTTCCATATAACCATACCCTCCAAGCAACTGCAAACACTTATACATCACCTCATCTGATATTTTTGTAGCCAGAAGCTTAGACATACTAGCCTCTTTAACCACGTATTCACCATCATTCAATCTCTGAGCGGTGGCATAATTAAATTCTTTAATCACCTCGACCTCACTCACCATTTCAGCCACAGAATGTCTTAGCGCCTGGAACTTATCCAGTGACTTTCCAAAAGCTTCACGCTCTCTCATATATCCCATTGTATACTCCAGGGCATATTCAGATCTCGCATGTGCATTGATCCCCATGATCAAACGCTCCATGGCAAAATGCTGCATGATATAATTGAATCCTTTTCCTTCTTCCCCAAGAAGATAATCCTCGGGTACTTCTACGTTATCAAAGGCTAACTCTGCAGTATCTGATGCTCTCCAACCCAGTTTGTTTAATTTAGTAGCCGAGATTCCCTTGAATTCTTTATCTACAAGGAAAATACTCATGCCTTTATTTCCTTTTTCGGGATCGGTCTTGGCAGCAACAACATAGAAGTCTGCATATACACCATTTGTAATAAAGGTTTTTGAACCATTTATCACATATTTATCTCCTTTCTTCACCGCAGTAGTTTTCATACCAGCAACATCAGATCCACCGAAAGGCTCAGAAACACAAAGGCATCCGATTTTCTCCCCATCTATCGCTGGAGTAAGATACTTTTCCTTTAAATTATGATCTGCCTCCACTTTAACGTGGGTCATGGCTAAATAAGCATGTGCCCACATGGCTGCTGCGAAACCACCCGAGTTGATCTTCTGTAATTCCTCAAGAAAAATAACTGTATAGAAAAGATCGAGTCCCATCCCGCCATATTCTTCAGGCTGATTAAGACCAAAATAGCCCATCTCTCCAAATTTCTTCCAGATAAACCTTTCTATAGTACCCGTTTCTTCCCATTTCTCTATATGAGGCACCACTTCTTTATGCAGAAATTCCTGAAAACTTTTTCTGAACAAATCATGTTCCTCTGTAAAATATCTACTCATGTTGTTTTATATTTTTATGGACCTCTACAGGTCGCAAATCACAATTACATTATCACTAAACTAAGGAGGTATTTATACCAATTTTTAGTTTATGGTCAAATATAATTTAATTCTATCGATTTTATCGGAAGGAAAATGCCTGATTTTTGATAATTCTTCAAAAGTCCTGATCCCTTCATGCAGACTTCGATAGGTTATAATTTCCCTGGCCAGTTGCTCATTAATATATGGTATTTCAGCTAATTCTGAAGCGGTAAGCATATTGATATTCCTGATCGTGATATCAGGTCTCGTTAGGATCCTGAACCTTTCCTCTATCCTATCGATAACTTCAGGGGACAAACCATACACATCCTTTAACTGGATAGGGCTTAAAAACCCACCAATGCTTTGCCTGTACTTTATGATGCGTAGAGATAAAACCTCACCAATACCATTAACCTTTCGAAGATCTGCTGCCGAGGCAGAATTGAGATCTATGACGGCAGGTCCTAATTTCTTGTGATCTTTGTTCACTTTTGAGGAAGCTGCATTTTGAGCCCAGGCCGGAAAACGAAATGATGGTTCTATTTTAGACAGCAGGCTATCTGAAACACCGGTAACGGTTTTAAAATCTACTGGTGAGTTGATCCATTTACCCGCGGCCCGATATGCCAATAGGCGATCAATTTCTTCAACGGTCATTCCCAGTTGATAACCCTTGAAATCGGTAATATAATTCGGGTTAAAAGGATAAACCGTATCCTTCGTTCTTTCTGAAATACGATTTAAGGAATCCAGTTGTTTTTGGAAATTTTTAATTTTTTCCCGATCTACTATTTTCGGTTCTGTTTCAGGAAAAATATCAAAGAGTATGATCACCTGAAAAACTATGATCAAAATAACCAAAAGAAAAATCCCATTTTGCTGACTTCTTGAAAGTGCAAAATGGGATTTAAAAAATTTCATTTTATAAATTCCTAAGAGGCTGTTTCAGCCTTTTTGTTTTCTGTCTTATGAAAAAGCTCTCCTGCCTTCAACCTGTGAGAGTATTCCTTTAGATCATTGCTCACTTCACCTATCATAAAGTATAAACCTATAATATTAGGGAAAGACATCGCCAAGATCATCATATCGGAAAAGTCTAGTACAGCTCCTAAACTCACAGAGGCTCCTATCACTACAAAAACTAGGAAGAGCACCTTATACACTATCTCGTTCTTCTTACTTTTTCCAAAAAGATATGTCCAGGCTCTCATTCCGTAATAAGACCATGAGATCATAGTTGAGAAAGCGAAAAGGAATACGGCCGTTGCCAGAACGTATGGGAACCATGAGATCACACTTCCAAAAGCAGATGAAGTTAGCTCAACACCACCTACACCTTCTACCTCATGCATACCTGTAAAGATAAGTACCAGGGCCGTTAAGGTACATACAACCACTGTATCGATAAATGGCTCAAGAAGAGCTACGAATCCTTCAGACGGCGGATGATTGGTCTTCGCTGCAGAGTGAGCAATGGCAGCAGAACCTACCCCGGCCTCGTTAGAGAACGCTGCTCGTTGGAATCCAACAATAAGAACTCCAATAACTCCACCTTTTAAAGCACTCGGGCTAAAGGCTCCATCCCAGATAGCTGAAAAAGCCGGACCAATATTTCCGAAATTAACCCCGATTACCACAAGCGCTCCCAGTACATAAACCGCTGCCATGATAGGCACGATCTTACCGGTTACCTTAGCAATACTGCTAATTCCTCCAATGATCACAATTCCAACCAGGATTGCCACAACCACACCAAACCAGAATCCATTTCCAACCAACATCGGGAATTCTCCCGCAAGGATAGAAAACGACTGATTTGCCTGGAACATGTTTCCTCCACCAAATGAAGCTCCAATTGCTAAAATTGCAAAGAAGGCAGCCAGAAATTTACCCAGGCCTCTTTTGTTTCTTTTTTCAAGACCATATCTAAGGTAATTCATGGGACCACCAAATACACGTCCTTCAGAATTGATAAATCTATATTTTACACCCAGGGTACACTCAACAAATTTAGAGGACATCCCTAAAAGACCTGCAAGTATCATCCACATGGTTGCCCCGGCACCTCCCAGGGAGATCGCAACCGCCACCCCGGCGATATTTCCTAAACCAACGGTACCCGAAACGGCAGTGGCTAATGCCTGAAAGTGTGTTACCTGCCCTGGAGCATTTGGATCATCATATTTTCCTTTAGCAAGCTCCAACGCATGTTTAAACCCTCTAATATTGATAAAGCCTAAGCGAATCGTAAAGAATAACGCACCAAGCACCAACCAAACTACGATAAACGGAATGTTCTTTTGTTGCGGATCACCGTTTGGATGCAATAAGGCAACAGGCTCATCATATTTGATACTGGCAAAATATTGCGCACCCTGTTCGATAACATCTTTTTGATTTTCTGAATTATATATGGTTTTCCCTTCTTCAAGAAAATGATCTAAAGCTCCCTTGGCATTTGCATAGGCATTGAACTCCTGCCCATTCTTGGTAACCACTGCAATAAGGTCACCTTCGTTCACATGCTCACCCTCTGCAACCTTCCATTCTTTAAGAATAAATTCTACATTCTCTTCCTGTGGGTCCCAGTTTGGAGCTTCAATTCTTTTTATATCAGCATATACAACTGGATCATATATTCCTATGGCCGAAAACGGATCCCAAAACAGCACACTTCCCATACTTGCTACAATAGGAGCAAAAGTACCATTGAAATGCTCGGTGATGGCCTCTGCTTCTACAGTGTAGGACTTTTCAACAGTATTTCCTTCACTATCAGTAACTATGACGGTATAAGGAATCCCTTCAGTAAGCCCTTCTGTTCTTTTAGATTCAAGGCTAGTTGCCTGGTTAGACCACTTATACTGGTAAGGAGGGGTTCCACCAGTCACATCCAATTCGATAAACCCGTTATTAATAACATTTGAAGGGTTACCTACTTTGGCTTTTACGTCTAGTTCTTGTGCAGACAATCCAAAAATTGAAAATAAAAAGAACATTGAAAGCAAATACTTTCTCATATAGATTTTCGTTTATTATATAAAGTTAAATTTTCAGCCGGTGAATATGCTAAAAAAATAGGCTAAATCAAACTTTTGGGAGTTAAATGTGAAGTTCGTGTTAAATAAATTCTGATGTTTTAAGCGAATCCTAGTCGATTTTTCACGCCTTAAACATGATAGTATTTTTTCAGGCTCTCTATCTGCTCGGGACGGCCAATCATAATTAGCTTGGATTCTTTTTCAAGTTTTAGAGAAGGTTCTGGATTCACCACATATTCGCCAGCTGGTGATTTATAACCTATTATAGAACATCCCGTCATTTTTCGTATATCGGTCTCGGCGATAGTTTTTTCCTTGCCATCTGCGCATACTTTCGAAAAAGGGATCTGCTCTACATTAATACTATTATCTCTTCCCGAAACAGATAAATTATCCAGGAACTCCACAAGATCGGGCACCACAACCAGTGAGGCCATATGTCTACCCCCTATTCTATCTGGCATGATCACGTTATCTGCTCCGGCAAGTTTCAGTTTTTTATAACTATTTTCTTCAGTAGCGCGGCTAATGATCTTAAGGCCTTTATTAAGCTGCCTGGCAGAAAGAACTATAAAGAGGTTATCAGCATCCCTCGGTAGCGCACAAATCAGGGTAGAAGCTCGTTCTATACCTGCCATTTCCAGAACCTCATCTTCGGTGGCATTGCCTATGATATAATTTATCTGTTCGGTGTCATGCCCATAAAATACTTCCTCATTGCTATCGATGATCACAAAATCCTTCCGGTAATCTATGAGCTTCTGAACAGCTTCTTTTCCATTCTGCCCATAACCACATACGATGATATGATCTTTATAGGAATCTATATTCTTTTTCATTTTGTTACGCTTAAGATTTCCAATATTATTCTTATTCAGCACATATTCTGTAATAGTAGAGAGACCAAAACCAAATATAAAGAGACCTGATATTATAAAGACAGAAGTGAAAATTTTCCCATAAGGCCCCATAGGCTGAACCTCGCCATACCCCACCGTACTTAAGGTGATTATGGTCATGTACAGGGCATCTACCCAGGTATGATCATGAAGGAATCTAAACCCTACCACGCCTATAATAAAAACCAGTATTATTAATACTACTGCCAGCCGTAATTTAGAATCCAGGAGTTTTGTCATAGGTCGAATACCGAAGTTCTCTTGGTATATATAAGATCTTTCAATTTAAGCCAGAAGGCCAGGATAAGATATATTATAAAACCAACTCCCATGGTAAAAAAAGAGGCATAGATAAAGAACAGTCTAACATTCTTAGCACGCATTCCTAATTTATCTGCCAACCGTGAAGAAACGTAAAAACCATGTTTCTCCAGGTAATGCCTGATGTTGGAAATGAAAGTTGTCATGATACAAATTTAATTGTATTTGGGAGATTTCCTCATTAAAGTAACGCCCAATTCGCATTCCAGGCATCGGTTCACATTACAATACTTTTTTTTCAATTGCAAAAGAGCCTGCGAATCCATAGCTGTCCTCGCTGTATTTGGTCTTAGATCATTAAACAACCTGACCACGGTATTTTTTTCTGCGGTGATATTAGAAATAAGCTCCTGAGCAGATGATTCTTCCCCATTACCCAGAAATTTGGTATAGCAATATTTTAAAGGCACCACGCAATTGATCAGGATAAGATCTATAAAATCTGAAGTTAGCTTTTTATCCTTTTCTTGATGACTACTCCCAAAATTGTAGTGTGTTCGCCAGTACTCTGAAACATTGAGGTCCATCAAACTTCTCAACTCGTGAATATTTCTTGACTGCACTAGATCATAGAACAGATTTTTACGTGAAGCATAAAGCGCAGCTAATTGAGCAAGACGTATTGTTGGGAAATTATCTGGACGCAGCCTGAAAAACTGAGGCCTTTCCAAAAATTCATTCGCTAGACCAAATTTATGCTTTAGAAAAGAATACTCTTTTTTGAGAGATAACGCGTATTTATCTTCAGATTTTATAAGCCCCGATTGACCAAGAAATAAAGCTTCTAGGTAAAAATGGGACCGAGATTTTTGAACATACTTAAAATCTATACTTTGTGCACAGGCCAGGAAAGCATTGGAATTTACATTAAGCCCGAAACTTCTGAAAAGCATGTGGTAGAGAACCACTTCCCAGTTATTACCAGTAGCCTCCAGTAATTTCCATATCTGCGACGATTTGGCTTCAAGCCTTTCAAAAAATAATCGTTCCAACCAGTGATGCAGAATTAAATCAGGAAAACCAGCAAAATCATTTTCACAATTCAGTTTCGCATGATCTTTAATTAAAAGTTGCTGATAAGCTTCTAACAGACCAACCTCTATTTTACCTGATAAAGCCAGCGTTGGAATAACAGTATCATTTTTCCTGTAGACCTCAGCATCGTGATCCCAGACCACATGTAAGATTACATTGTCGTAATTTTCATCACATTCATGACCATGAAAATACCAGTCTGAAGATTTGAGATGCATTTCCACATTGCCGGCCCATAATTGCTCACCTATACGAACCTTCGCATTAAAGAAATCGGGCCCTGAACGGTCATTTTGCATACCGGGATGAAGCACCTGAATGGACTGCCCCTCAGTAGTGGTAATAGCCTCTGAATTAAATTTCTGAAATTTCCAGAGATGATATAGAAAATCTTCTTTCACAATTCAAATGTATTAATTTAAACATTTGAATTTCAGAAGTTTAAAAATTATTCAGAAAGTTTATCTGCAACATCATTTATAAATTTATCAACCCAGTATTTGTACATCAAACCGCTGGGATGTAGATTATCACTCGCAATAAGATCAGGATTTTCGAGGCCTTCCCTGGAAATTGGAGTAATATTATAGAACGGAACCTCGAAGTCACTCGCTACTCTTTTAAAAACCTCATTGAATCTATCTATTTCCTCGCTTATTTCCTCCTGCCTTGACTGTCCAAAAGGAGTATATCCATAATCTGGAATACTTACCGCGAAAACACCTTTCTCTTTAGTCTTAGAATGATTGATCGCTTTTCTAAAGATAATTCGCAATTCTTCCTCATATTCCGTTATCAGTTTGCCCTGATATTGATTATTTACACCAATTAAAATAGAAACCAGATCAAACTCTCTATGTACCGGAAGTTCATTATCCATCCCCCGTAGCAGATCTCCGGTGGTCCATCCAGTTTTAGCAATTATCTTAGGCGGTGCCAGTTTAAAATTCCTCACCCTTAACTGTTCTGCTAATTGCACCGGCCAGCGCTCATTCTCCATGACACTTTCCCCAATAGTATAGGAATCTCCAAGAGCCAGGTAGGTATAATCTGGATTTGCCGGTTCCTGATTGTTGGTTACATCTAAGGTAGAACTACAGGATAGAAGAATTAAGCTACATATTAGGAAACAGATCTTTCTCATAATTAAATTTTAGGCTTGAAATTAAAGTTTTTGGATTGAACCTGAAATTATTAAACAGGCTTTTAGCATACAGATATAAAAAAACCCGCCATAAAGCGGGAATTTATATGATTAAAGACGGTAAACTATTCAATATAGCCCATTTTACGCATCCAGTCATCATTGTACATTTTCCCGACATACCTGCTCCCATGGTCATGAAAAAGTACTACAACAACATCTTCCTTTTTAAAATGATCTTTTAACTGCAATAATCCCTTAGCCGCTGCACCCGCACTGTTCCCCAGGAAAAACCCCTCTTCTTTCGATAGCTTTTGAGTATATATCGCCGCATCTTTATCGGTCACCTTGGTAAATCCATCAATAATATCGAAATCTACGTTCTTGGGTAATATATCTTCTCCAATCCCTTCGGTAACATATGGATAGATCTCCTTTTCATCGAAAACCCCTGTCTCATGATATTTTTTAAACACCGAGCCATAGGTATCTATTCCCCAGACCTTGATATTAGGATTTTGTTCTTTAAGATATTTTCCAACCCCAGATATAGTACCGCCGGTTCCTACCCCTACTACAAAATGGGTTATTTTCCCGTCTGTTTGTCTCCAAATCTCAGGTCCCGTGGTTTCATAATGGGCCTGGCGATTCGCAAGGTTATCATACTGGTTCACATACCAACTATTCGGAGTTTCTTCAGCCAGCCTTTTTGAAGTTGAGTAATAAGAGCGCGGGTCATCTGGCTCCACGTCTGTTGGACATACCACAACTTCACTTCCCACTGCCCTTAGAATATCCATTTTTTCTTTGCTCTGCTTATCACTAAGCACACAAATCATCTTATAACCTTTTACAATAGCGACTAAAGCAAGTCCCATCCCGGTATTCCCAGAAGTTCCCTCAATAATAGTCCCTCCCGGTTTTAGAAGACCTTTACGCTCTGCATCTTCAACCATTTTCACAGCCATACGGTCCTTTACTGAATTCCCGGGGTTAAAAGTTTCGTACTTGGCAAGTACCAGGGCATCAATATCCTTTACGATCCTGTTCATTTTAACAAGCGGAGTATTCCCTATTGTACCTAATATATTTTCAGCGTATTCCATTTTCAAATTTTAGAAGTGCAAATGTAAAAAATCCTAAGCCCTTAAACCAAGGATTAAACTTTCTAATATGTTGGTCGGAAAATCTATTCGAACTTAATGGCCTTCACCGGAGAAATTTTAGCGATAATAAGGGAAGGTATGAGCAGCATTATCATGCATAATAGCAAGGTACCGGCATTCACTGCAAGTATATAATCCCAGTTTAGATAAACCGGAACTTCAGTGACATAATATGTGCGGGGATCCAGGGGAACCAGTTTAAAGAATTTCTGGGCAGCCAGGATTCCGACTCCAATTAAATTACCCCAGAATAGACCCAGAATAATCAGGTAACCGGCGTTATATAGAAAGATCTTACGTATACTCCAGTCTGAAGCTCCCAAAGCTTTTAAAATCCCTATCATTTGTGTTCGCTCCAGGATCAGAACCAGCAAGGCGGTGATCATATTGATGCCCGCAACAAGGATCATGATTCCAATTATCAGGGCTATATTAAAATCGAAAAGGGATAACCATTCAAAAATAGAATAATACTTCTGGCTGATGGTTTGAGTATCCAGAAAAGAGCCGGTATTCTCATATACTTCATCTCCTTTACTGTCCAGGTCTTTAAAATCCTCAACAAAAACCTCGAAATTACCTACCTGGTCCTCTTCCCATCTGTTAATGCGCTGTAAATGCCTGATATCTGCAAGAAGATATAATTCATCGAATTCCTGGAAACCAGATTCATATATACCGGTAATTACAAATCCTCGCGCAATTGGTCTATCACTATCTTCACGTAAGAAATACGTAGGCACTTTATCTCCTACTTTTAATTGAAGTCGGTTAGCGAGATATTGAGAGATCAGGATCTCATCATTCAGTTTATTTGAAAAATCTGGTAACTTTCCTTTTATCAGGAACTCGTCGAAAAAATCCCATTTATAATCGCTGCCAACGCCTTTCACGATAATACCTTCAAAATCCTCTTCTGTCCTGATCACCGCAAATTTAGTTGCAACCGCCTGGATGTGCTCTATTCCTTCGACAGAGGAAAATTCAGGGTAAAAATCCTGGTCTTTAGAAACCGGGATCAGAGAAACCTTCGAGCTATTATTATCGTAACTGGAAATATTGATATGTCCATTAAAAGCAGCGATCTTATCTCTAATCTTTTCCTGCAATCCCAAGCCGGTCGCAAAGGCTACCAGCATCATAATAATACCAATAGCGATCGCTGTGATCGCTATTTTTATTATAGGTGCAGATATGCTACTTTTATATTTTTTAGCGCTGATTAACCGCCTAACAACGAAAAACTCGAAATTCAATATCCTATGATTAAGAGATTGCTCAAAAGTACATTTTTATTCTCTTTTATTGGAATTCTTTCCTGTGGAAACACGAACCAACAATCTCAGAACATTAATGAAAAGATATCACCAGGCGGGGAAGTTGCTGCACCTAATTTAAAAATTCGTACCGGTGCTGAAAGAACCGAAATTTACCTTCCTTTATTGAAAGCTAAAAAAATTGCGATCACAGGAAATCAAACTTCAGTTATTAAAAACAAAAATGGAAACTATACCCACCTGGTAGATTCACTGCTAAATTTAAACATCAGCATAGAAAAAGTATTTGCCCCGGAACATGGTTTCAGGGGAACAGCAGATGCCGGGGAAGTGATCAAAAACGGGATCGATATAAAAACCGGACTTTCGGTGGTATCCTTGTATGGCAACAGTAAAAAACCTTCATCAGAGTCGCTGCAGGGAATCGATCTTATGATCTTCGATATTCAGGATGTGGGAGCGCGGTTCTATACCTATATATCTACCCTGCATTATATTATGGAAGCTTGTGCCGAAAATAATATTCCTCTTATAATCTTAGATCGGCCAAACCCCAACGGTTATTATATTGACGGGCCTATCTTGGAAGATGCACACAGCAGCTTTGTAGGCATGCACCCCATCCCGGTTGTGCATGGGATGACTATTGGAGAATATGCCCGAATGATCAATGGCGAGCAATGGCTTGAAAACGGGATCCAGTGCGATATAAAGATTATTGAGATGGAGAATTACGATCATTCAAAATCCTACTCCTTACCGGTAAAACCCTCACCTAATCTTCCAAATGATAAGTCCATAAACCTCTACCCCAGTCTGTGTTTTTTCGAAGGCACGAATGTGAATGCGGGAAGAGGAACGAGTAAACAATTTCAGGTTTTTGGTTCGCCTTACCTGGATAAAGAATACTTCGATTATTCCTATATACCCGTGCCCATGGAAGGAGCAAAAAATCCAAAACACACTGGGAAAAAGTGCTATGGCACCGATCTCTCTAAAACACCAGAACTAAATCAACTTAACCTGGAATGGCTTATAGAAGCGTATAAGAACACTGAAAATAGTGAAGATTTCTTCAATTCATTTTTTACCAAACTGGCGGGAACGGAGAAACTTCAGCAACAAATTGAAAATGGTTTAACGTTTCAGGAAATTAAGGACAGTTGGAAAGAAGGACTGGAGAATTTCCAGATTATAAGAAAACAATATTTGCTTTATAAATAGTTCTAATGAGAGAAGTTTTCTTAATCGCCCTGATAGTATTAGCCCTTGGTTTCACGATCAAAATGTTTCTGCATGTTATAAATAGTAAACTTAGCCTGTCGGCTAAAATCATTTGGTCCCTGGTTATCTTATCAACCACCCTTTTTGGAGCGACCTTATATTTTATTTCAGATCACGGAAGTACCGGGAATAAGTAAGGATTAATTATACCAATATCAGGTAAATTTTATTTTAACCTGCGCTTCATCTCTTCTACAATATTAAATGCCGCAGGACATACCGCCGTATTTCTTATGGTAATATTCGATATTTTATGAAAATCCTTTCGATCTGTATGGGGATATTCCCGGCAGGCCTTAGGCCTTTTATCATAAATAGAGCAATAATTATCTTCCCCTAAGAAGGGACAGGGCACCTGTTGCAGCACAAAATCATTATCTTCATCCAGCCTCAGGTAAGTGTCGATGAACTCCCCCGGTTTCATCCTGAAATGTTTACTTATTCTCTCAATATCTTTTTGCGTAAAGAGGGGACCGGTGGTTTTACAGCAATTAGCGCAGCTAAGACAATCTGTTCTGGAGAATTCATCCTCATGCAGTTCTATCATCAGGCTATCCAGATCTTTCGGTGGCCGTTTCTTTAGTTTAGAAAAGAACTTTCTATTTTCCTTCTTCTTATCTTTGGCCTTTTCAGGTAACCTTTTAAGAATTTCTTCCATTGGACAAAAATAAGGATATATTCGGCATCGCCATCAAAGCATTTCACGAGAATAATGATCCAACAGATATTACGGTACATTCACCAGATTTTGATGATGATGTAATCCCCATAGACTATCTTTTCAGAAATTTTAATGAGATGCCCGCAATCGAAAAGGAAGCTTTAAGCTTATGCCGGGGAAAAGTGCTGGATGTAGGTTGTGGAGCGGGAAGCCACGCCTTGCATCTACAGAAACATAAGGGTATCGCGGTTAAAGCAATAGATACGTCTCCGGGAGCTATAGAGATCGCTAAAAAGAGAGGTGTTCAAAATGCTTCGTGCGAGGATTTCTTTAAAATAGAGGATGAAAAATTCGATACAATTCTGATGCTTATGAATGGTAGCGGTATTATTGGAAGACTAGATAATTTACCTCGATTCTTTCAGCAGGCCAGGTCGCTGCTAAAAGACGGAGGTAAAGTACTAATGGATTCATCAGATCTTATTTACTTATTTGATGGGGATGAAGACACCCAAGCTAATTATTACGGGGAATTAAGCTATAGTTTGAGTTACAAGAATTCCAGATCTGAGTATTTTGACTGGCTTTTTATAGACCCTGAGCTATTAAAGGAAAAAGCTGCCCTAAACGGATTCGATTGCGAAATTATCGTAAAAGGCAAAAATCATGATATTTTAGCCAGCCTAAACGTTAGATAACTTACTGAATAACCTATTTGAATTCAAATTGTTTCACAAATTAAAAATCTAACTTTAACCCACTATTTTTTATATTTTTGCAGCATTCGACTAAAGAAAACATGATCAGAATAAAAAGAATACTATTTTTTTTCGCTTTTACTTCCATACTCTTTTCTTGTACCACAGACTCTAATGGTCCGGGAGGCAATTCAAACGATCGCGGGGCTAATTTAAAAAGTTTAGGAGCTTCCGCCTCAGAATTACTTAGTGATGCCATTTATACTTCCATGGATATTGAGATCGTCTATGTTGAGGGAAACCGACCTACAGACGAAGCCATCAATATTTTTCGAAGTTTTTTGAATTCCAGAGTTTATAAACCAGATGGCATTAATATTAATTTGAGATCTGTAAATTCCAGTGGAAAAGCGCCATTTACCATCGAAGAGATCGTAGAGATCGAAAGGAACGAGCGTACGAGCTACACGGTTGGAGACGAAATTGCCGTATGGATCTATTTTGCAGATGGCAGCAATGATAAGGATACAAATGAAAAATTTGTGTTAGGATCAGCTTTTAGGAATACGTCCATGGTGATTTATGAAAAGACGATCAGAGATTTCTCTAATCGCAGCGGCGCTCCGGACCGAGCTACTATTGAAGCCGCAACTTTAAATCATGAATTTGGTCATTTATTCGGCCTGGTAGACCTGGGCACGACCCCGGTATCAGACCACGAAGATCCAGATAATCAAGGACATTGTATTACCGAAGCCTGTCTAATGCGTGCTTCCATTGAATTTGGTGGAGGCGTTTTAAATGTCATCGAAGGTTCTGAGGTACCAGATCTGGATGATGCCTGTATAGAAGACCTTCAATCTATAGGCGGAAAATAAAATATTCAAAATAATAGAACAAAAAAAACCGGAGAGCGTTGCTTTCCGGTTTTTTTTTAATTCTGTAATCCTATCTATTCGAAAATATTAGAATCAAGATAGTCTGGAATTCCATCTTCGTTCTTATCTCCTAATTCATCTTTGGTCAATCTACCATCACCATCATCATCGGCATCCGAAAAATTAGGTAATCCGTCGCCATCGGTATCATCATTGAAAAGGTCTCCATCACCGTCAAGATCTTCCAGAAGTGAAGCGACACCATCTCTATCATGGTCTGCCTCATTAACCCTGTACATATTAATCGCAAAAATGATCGGGGAATATGCTGGGATTCCACTTTGCGGAGAACTGAAATACCCTAAACCTGAAGGCATGAAAATTGCTCCTACCCCAAAATCATTATTCCATTTTATAGTATTATCTGGATTAACCACAAAGCCTGAAGCTGCGCGAAACTCTTCCAGGCCTTCAGCAAATCCTTCTACCGGACCGGGAATTATAGAATTACCGTTTACTCCCGCCTGTACATACGCTGTAAGGTTGAACCAGGTTGGCGTTTTTAATCTGCTATCGAACACGCTACCATCTAAAAGTTCTCCCTGATAACTTACCAACGTAGAATCTGCAAACGATGGTTTTTCACCGGCCCCTTCTCTCGCAACCAATACGTATAATTGCTGGTCTACCCCTCTGTAATTTACGGTCTTGGTAAGTAATTTATCTGAATCAATAATAGGCGTCTTACCCTGATTTTCATCAGCAATAGTGTCAAATCTCACCACATAATCAAAATCCTCGTCAGGATTCTCAAACTCTTCGTAATTATAAAAATGGGTGGACAAATATTCAATCAATGCCTGATCATCCTCTATCGCCTGTTCCCCTCGGTCTCTTGGCGGAATTATCTCTGGCGAATCATCATCTTCTTTATTACATGAAAAAACAACGAATGCCGTTAAGCATATCATTATCGTTTTGTTTAATCTCATCAGAATTTTATTTTGGAGCCGCAAGATACAATAATCTTGTATTTTTGCTTTAATATGAACGCTGATTTAGAGGTCAAATTATGAGAGTTGATAAGTTTTTATGGTGCGTGAGATATTTCAAGACCAGAAGCATGGCAACTAATGCCTGTAAACAAGGAAAGGTTAGACTTGGAGAGGAAATCCTGAAACCTTCTAAGGAGGTGTTTCCTGGTGATAAACTCAGGGTAAGGAAGAACCAGATCAACTATGAATTAGAAGTGCTGGACATCCCCAAAAGCCGGGTTGGAGCAAAGCTCGTAAATCTTTATATCATAGACATCACCCCAAAAGAAGCTTTCGAAAAACTGGATCTGCTTAAATATTCCAAGGATTATTACCGAAAGAAAGGTACAGGCAGACCTACCAAAAAAGACAGGAGGGATATTGATGACTGGTTCGACGCGGCGGCAGATGATGTAAAAAAACCAAAGGAAAAGGAAGATGAATGAGAATTTCTGGTCGCAGCGCTATCAAGATGAACATACACAATGGGATATTGGTTATATCTCACCCCCCATCAAAAAATATATAGACCAGCTTGAAGATAAGGATCTCAATATCCTGATTCCCGGCGCCGGGAACTCCTATGAAGCTGAATATCTATACAACAATGGCTACAGAAACGTACATGTTTGCGACATCGTTGTAGATCCCTTAAAAAACTTAAAGAAAAGATCACCAGAATTTCCTGAAAACCAAATTCTGAAGTGTGACTATTTTAAGCTTGAAAAAAAATTTGACCTTATAATCGAGCAGACTTTTTTCTGTGCAATTCCAGTAATTAAAAGGCAGGACTATGCAAGGCAAGCATCACGACTGCTGAATAATAACGGCAAAATTGTCGGACTATTTTTCGATTTTGAGCTCACTGAAAATGGCCCTCCTTTTGGCGGGAGCAAACAAGAATATTTAACGTATTTTAGCCCATACTTTGAGGTGGATATCTTAGAGAGATGTTACAATTCTATACCTCCAAGGCAGGGAAATGAATTATTTTTTAAATTCAGAAAAAAATAAAAAATGCAGGATCACCCTCCAATTTTAAACCAGGAAGAAATCAAACATAAGATCAGGAGAATAGCTTACCAGATCTATGAGAGCAACGTTGAGGAAAAGGAAATAATCATCGCAGGTATCGCTAACAACGGTTTTATCCTGGCCCAAAAACTGGAAAAGGAACTTCAGGATATTTCTCCCTTAAAAACAACGCTATGTGAGGTTGAGATCGATAAAAAAAATCCCCTGGGAGAAATCAAAACCTCTCTTTTACCAGAGCAATATCAAAATAAGGCAATCATACTGGTAGATGATGTACTTAACTCTGGCACTACCCTAATTTACGGGGTGCGGCATTTTCTTAAAGTCCCCTTGAAACATTTTAAAACAGCTGTCCTGGTGGACAGAAATCATAAAAAGTATCCGGTAAAAGCAGATTACAAAGGTATTTCCTTATCTACCTCCTTAAGTGAAACTGTGAAAGTGATCTTTGAAAAGAATAAGGAAAGAGTAGAGTTATTTTAGTTTCTGGAGAATAGAAGTAATAATCATTTCTGCGGTTTTACCATTACAATCTATTACATGATTTGCCTGGTTGTAGTAGAAACTCCTTTCGAACAGATGTTTACCAATAAACTCTTCGAGTTGCATCCTATCATCCAGGTGGCTAATTAGTGGACGATTTGCTCGTTCTTCGAACAATCTTTCAGCCAGGCTACTTATACTCATTTTCAAATGGAAGGAAATAATTCCATCTGCCTTACTAATTAGCTCCATATTGTCACCATAACATGGAGTACCTCCTCCCAGAGAGAACACCCCTGCCCCTTCTTTATTAATTAAATCTTCCAGGATTTTTCTTTCTAACTTTCTGAAATAGATCTCTCCTCTTTTTTGAAATATTTCTGAAATAGTAGCGTTTTCCAACTTTTCAATCTCTTCATCCAAATCATAATAATTTAGGTTTATTTGGTCAGAAAGCATCTTCCCGATATAGCTTTTTCCTGAACCCATATATCCAAGTAGAAAAATTTTCATGTTGTAAACAGCTTAAAATGAGTGAAAGGCAAAACTATGATAAAATTATAGCAAAATAGCCTTGAAAAATAAATTAATGAATGTATATTTGCACCCGCATTCGCAAAACGACGGATGTTTTTTAATGATCTGGTAGCTCAGTTGGTAGAGCATCTCCCTTTTAAGGAGAGGGTCCTGGGTTCGAGCCCCAGCCAGATCACTTTAATGATCTGAATTTTAGGGCGAGAAGTTTAACCTGAGCGAAACGAAAGTGTAGTCGAAGGTAGCCCCAGCCAGATCACTTTTAATGATCTTATTTTTTCTGGATGAGTTTTGAACATAACGCAAGTGATATTTCAAGCCTCAGCAAAATGATATCATTTAAGAAGTTCAAAATTGGTTTTGTTCAAGATCTGGTAGCTCAGTTGGTAGAGCATCTCCCTTTTAAGGAGAGGGTCCTGGGTTCGAGCCCCAGCCAGATCACTTTTATTAATCTGAATTTTTAAGGTAAAATTTGATCATTGCCAGGTTTAGGTAAATCTATTTTTCCTCAATAGAGATTTCAGATAACGGTTTTGATTTTACCGTTCTTAGTATTACCTTGACAATATTAGGTACAGTTAAAACAAGTGCTAAGTTCCAAACCGGATTCATTCCGGCTTTTTTATACCAGCTTTGGAATGATATATTCCAGATTTTACCCGGGTGCTGGAATTGGTAGACAGGCATGGTTGAGGGCCATGTGTCCATTAGGGCGTGCGGGTTCAAGTCCCGCTCCGGGTACTTCCAAAATTTTTTCTTTTTACATATTATTTTGAAATTTACACCTTATAAAGGTGAAATTTCAAATACTCCTATTTCATTAATTCACAGCTGGTTACTCATGTAATTAAATATTTTGTTTAGTTT
The DNA here is from genome assembly GCA_041580575.1 of Christiangramia sp. Taxonomy (GTDB): domain Bacteria; phylum Bacteroidota; class Bacteroidia; order Flavobacteriales; family Flavobacteriaceae; genus Christiangramia. The sequence continues at coordinate 5,690 of JBFGDP010000006.1, read as the reverse complement.
TTTTTATTTATAATTAAACAATTTAACATTTTGATAATTCTTTTACGCCCTATTTTTGTTTAGATTTGTTTAATCCCTACAGAGAATCATGGAACATATCAAACAGAATTTCAGCATTAAAGACCTTGAGCATTTAAGTGGAATCAAGGCTCACACGATAAGAATTTGGGAAAAGAGATACGATATTTTAAATCCCGAAAGAACCGACACCAACATCAGAACTTATAATGGTGAAAATCTTCAGAAATTACTGAACATTGCATTCTTAAATAGCCATGGTTATAAGATCTCCAGAATCTCGAAGATGCAGGAGGACGAGATCAATAAACTTGTGAAAAGAATTTCCGCCTCAGCCAGTGAAGAAAACAGGGCGAAGAACTCTTTCAAGCTGGCTATGATGAACTTTGATGATCGTCTTTTTCAAAGAACCTATAACAACCTTAGGGAGAAAAGAAATTTCCGTGAAGTATTTCACGATGTATTCATCCCGCTATTAGATGAGATAGGACTCTTATGGCAGACCGATACCATTAAGCCTATTCATGAACACTTTATTGTGGAATTGATAAAACAAAAAATATATCTGAATATCGCCGATCTGCGATCTGAGTTAAAAGAAGAAGAAGATCCCAGGCTCTATGTGCTTTTCTTACCTGAAAACGAAATTCATGACATTGGAATACTTTATCTGAACTATGAATTACTAAATGCTGGTAAGAATGCAATTTACCTTGGACCCAGCCTTCCTTTAGATAATATGGACTATCTCATGAAGATCCATAAAAATCTGGTTTTTGTGAGCTATTTGACGGTTTCGCCGACAAATACAGATATCCAGGAATTTATTAATGACTTTCAGGAAAAATTATGCCAGGAAAAGGATCATGAATTGCTCCTATTCGGGCAACGAACCAAGGAGATAGACCAGCAAAAACTAAAACAAAATATCAAGATACCGGTTTCGATAATTGATTTTATAAATACTCTATAACCCTACAGAATGCCCCAGAAAATTAATATAATCGGATCCGGCTTTTCTTCTCTTGCCGCAGCCTGCTATTTGGCACAGGCAGGACATGAAGTAGCAGTTTTTGAGAAGAACAGCACAGTTGGTGGTCGCGCCAGACAATTCAAAAAAGAAGGTTTCACATTCGATATTGGCCCTACCTGGTATTGGATGCCTGATGTATTTGAACGATTCTTTGCAGATTTCAACAGGAAAACTTCAGACTATTACCAGCTAGATAAATTAGACCCGGCTTACCAGGTATATTTTAGCCAGAATGAATCTGTTTTTATACCCGGAAGCCTGAATGAGATCTATGATAACTTTGAAAAAGAGGAAGCCGGAAGTTCTGTAAAGCTGGAAAAATTTATTAATAAAGCCAGAGACAACTACGACATTGCGATCAAAGACCTTGTTTACCGGCCGGGAGTCTCTCCCATGGAACTGGTCACCCCGGAAACTGCTACCAGAATGGGGCGCTTTTTCACTAATATTAGCAGTGAGGTTCGAAAAGAATTCAGCAATGAAAAACTCCGTAAGATCCTGGAGTTTCCGGTCTTATTTTTAGGAGCAAAACCAAGCGATACTCCCGCCTTTTATAGTTTTATGAACTATGCTGATTTTGGGCTGGGAACATGGCATCCCAGAGGCGGCATGTACAAGGTCATAGAAGGAATTAAAGACCTTGCGGAATCACTGGGGGTGATCTTTCACCTGGATTCGCCGGTGGACAGGATTATTACAAAAAACGAAAAAGCTCAGGGATTACAGGTTAACGGAACAGAGCATTTTGCAGATATAATCCTATCTGGAGCAGATTATCATCATACTGAACAATTATTACCGGAAAAGCTAAGGCAGTATTCGCAGAATTACTGGGAGAAGAAAACTTTTGCGCCCTCTTCCCTGTTATTCTATGTAGGTTTTGATAAGAAGTTGAAAAATGTCTCTCATCATACCTTATTCTTCGACAGCGATTTTGAAGAACATGCCAGGGATATCTACGATCAACCTAAATGGCCCGATAATCCTTTGTTTTATGCCAGTTTCCCATCTATTACAGATGCTACCTGCGCCCCTGAAGGCAAAGAGGCGGGAATATTTTTAATCCCTCTTGCTCCAGATCTTGAAGACAATGAGCAAACCAGAGAGCGTTATTTTGAAATTATTTTGGAACGTTTTGAAAAGATAACAGGCCAAAATATTAAAAACAATATTATATTTAAAAGGTCCTTCTGTGTTAATGACTTTAAAGAAGCCTATAATTCATATAAGGGCAATGCTTACGGAATGGCCAATACGCTCTTTCAGACTGCTTTTCTAAGGCCTAAATTAAGGAGTAAGAAAGTAGAACGCCTATATTTTACCGGGCAGCTGACTGTTCCCGGGCCGGGAGTGCCTCCTTCTCTGATATCGGGCAAATTAGCGGCAGGACTAATAGAGAAAAATGAATTGAAATAATATGAAAGCTATTTTTGACATTGTATCAAGGTCCTGTAGCCGTATAGTTACTAATTCTTACAGTACATCTTTTTCCCTTGCCACTAAAATGCTCGCTCCTTCAATAAGACAGGATATTTATAATATCTATGGATTTGTGAGGTTTGCAGATGAAATTGTAGATACGTTCCATGAGTATGATAAAGAACAACTATTTAATGACTTTGAAAAAGAACTTTACAAAGCAATAGATTCGCGAATTTCTTTAAATCCTATTTTAAATTCCTTTCAGGAAACCGTACATAGATATGGTATACAGGAAGAGCTTTATGCTGCCTTTATGGATAGTATGCGTTTAGATCTTCATAAATCTGAATACCTGAGTATAGAGGAATATAAAAAGTATATTTACGGCAGCGCAGATGTAGTAGGATTAATGTGTTTAAAGGTTTTTGTACATGGTGATAATTCCCGGTATGAAGAGTTGAAAGATTCTGCAATGAGTTTAGGTAGTGCTTTTCAAAAAGTAAACTTTTTAAGGGATCTTAAGGCAGATTATGAAGATCTAAGCCGTAGTTATTTTCCTAACGTAGACCTTTCACAGTTAAATGAAATCAACAAGGAGCAGATAATTCAGGAGATCGAAGAGGATTTTAAAAAAGGTCTTAGCGGGATTGCTCAATTGCCGGTAGAAGCCAGATTTGGAGTTTATACCGCATATATTTATTATAGAAAATTATTACAAAAATTAAAAAGGATACCGTCATTAGAAATTAGAAAGCGCCGGGTAAGGGTACCAAATTACCAGAAGGCGGGACTGCTGGCCAAATCATATATTTCTTACAGACTAAACCTCATTTAAATGCTTAATGAAATGGATATTTTGTTGTGGATACTAGTATTTTTAGGAACATTTTTGATCATGGAGGGAATGGCATGGTTTACCCATAAATATGTAATGCATGGCTTTCTTTGGAAATTACATAAGGATCACCATCGTAAGGACCATAGCAGCTGGTGGGAAAGAAACGATCTGTTCTTTGTTTTTTATGCCTTGGTGAGCATTGGTTGTTTTCTACTTTGGAAAAACGAAGGTGTATGGATTGGCTTACCCATAGGTCTCGGAATTCTCGCATATGGGATCACCTATTTTGCCGTTCATGATATCTTTATACATCAGCGTTTCAAGATATTTAGAAATGCCAATAATAAATATGCTAAAGGTATTAGAAGAGCTCATAAAATGCATCATAAACATCTGGGGAAAGATGATGGTGAATGCTTCGGAATGTTGTTTGTGCCCTTTAAATACTTCAAAAAATAAGAAAAAATAAATATTGATAGCGCCAGATTTTCACTACGTCATTGCCGGCGGTGGTCTGGCAGGTTTACAGTTGGCTTGCCAAATTAGTCAGGATCTCTTTTTTAGAGGAAAAAAGATCGCTATCATAGATCCCGATGATAAGCTAACCAATGATAAAACCTGGTGCTTTTGGGAGAAAAATTCAGGTGCCTGGGATCATATTATTACTAAGAGCTGGGATAAAGGGAAATTCATTTCCAGTACAACACATCTCGATCTCGATCTATCCCCCTATAAATACAAAATGCTCAGGTCGCTAGATTTCTATGATCATGTAAAGTCGATCCTTGAAAATTGTGATGACATCTATTTTATTAAGGACGAGATCTTAGATATAGATGAAGTAACCTTAACTGCCAAAGGAAAATTAAAAAACTATACGGCGACACATTTTTTTGACAGCCGCCCACCTGTAGATTTTAAAAAATCTGATCAATCTACCATTATCTATCAGCATTTTAAAGGCTGGTATATAAAAACCGAGCAGGATGTTTTTGATGCCGATTCTTTTACCATGATGGATTACAGGCTGAAGTATAAAGACTCTACCAGCTTTATGTATGTATTACCGGTAAATACTCGTGAAGCATTAATAGAATTCACCTTTTTTACACCCTACCTCAAAGAGAAATCTGTCTATGATAATTTTTTAAACCGCTACCTGCGAGAGATTCTAAAAATTTCTCATTTTGAGATCGTTGACGAAGAGATTGGAATGATCCCTATGACAGACTATCCTTTCCATAAAAAAAGCTCAAAAAAGCTGACCAAAATTGGTACGGCGGGAGGCTGGGTTAAAGCTTCCTCAGGTTACTCATTTAAAAATACTGAAAAGAAGATCGAACAGCTTATACAGAATATCAAAAGTGGCCTTCAACCTTCAGAAGGATTAATTAGCAGAAAGCACTTTAGATATGATGCAATATTTCTGGAAGTTCTTAAGAACAGAAACGACCTTGGCGAATCTTTATTTACTAAATTCTACACCAGAAACAGTATTCAGGATATTTTCAGGTTTTTAGACGAAGACACCAGCTTTCCAGAAGAATTCAAGATCATGCTTTCCCTGTATCATCCTGAATTTATCAAAGCCTTTTTCAAAAAATTATAGCACTTATTCTTTGATAAGTCTATCCAAAGTTCTTCGAAAACTTTCGCTGTTCCAATCGGCCGCACCAATTTTATCAATTACTATGCTCCCGTCTTTAGCTATTACATAAGTAGTGGGCAAGGTCCTTCCATCCATGGGTTCCGGCGCCTTGGTTAGCATTTTATATGCCGGCAGATCGAACCTCTTACGCTTCATAAAATTCTCCACGGTTTGATGCTGCTCATTGGAGACGAACACAAAAGTAACCTGGTCCCGGTAATCCTCATAAAGTTCCTGGAAACTTGGCATTTCGGCAATACAGGGCGCACACCAGGTAGCCCAGAAATTTACGATCACCACTTTATCTTGAAATTGAGCGAATTCCGTTCTTTTTCCCCGATTACTTTCCAGTACCCAATCATAATCTTCTAATTTCACCCGGTCTTCCACATCATTTTCAGAGGGTGCAAAAGATATTAGTTTATTTACGAAGATTTGGATGGGTTTCCTGGTCTGCGGGATAAGCATGGCCAAGATAATTACAATAATAATGATGTTTGACCACTGGTTTTTGAAGATTTTCATTGACTGTATTATTCAGTGTAAAGAACGGGAAAAACCTTCTTTTCTCAAATTCTAAAAGTCGTTTTAAAACTAAGTTTTGTAAGTTTCTTATTCATGCTGAAAAGTTCCTTTTTCAGGATCTCCAGATCTTTCTCCAGGGCATTTATTTTATCTTTCCCCGAGATTTCATGGTGATGCATAAGACCACTTCTAATTTTACCTCCTTT
>JBFGDP010000005.1:0-23710 GCA_041580575.1 Christiangramia sp. | reverse complement strand
GGCTGCTTTTATAAGATATCGTAATATTTCTAATTGAACAACCAGCGATAGATGTCATTCCCGTTTGCATAAAGCACTAAAGCTATTAACAGGAAGAATCCAACCATCTGAGCGATCTCCATAAATTTATCATTTGGTTTTCTACCTGTAACCATTTCATATAACAAGAACATTACATGGCCGCCGTCAAGGGCTGGAATAGGCAGAATATTCATAAATGCGAGTATGATGGATAACAAGGCTGTAGTATGCCAGAATCCGGCCCAGTTCCAAGTGTCTGGAAATAATCCGCCAATAGCACCAAAACCACCTAGCTGGCTCGCTCCCTTTTTAGTGAATACATATTTAAATTGGTATACATAATCGCGAAGAGTCCAGTATCCATAATCAAAGCCTTTACTAATACTTTCCACAAAGCCGAACTTTTTTCTCTTGATCTCAATATTGGTCATGGGCAAAATTCCCAGTTTACCTTCTTCGTCCGGTTGAACCGTCGTACTTTGGATCTCCCCGTCACGCTTATATACCACCTCAATTTCGTTCTCCTTATTTTCCATGGAAATAGGTGCGATCTGGTGCCAGTAACCAATTTCGGTTTTATTCAGTGAAATGATACTATCTCCTTTCTTAAGACCGGCTTTAGCCGCAGCCATTTCAGCAACCACAGTATCCAGAACAGGATAGTTAATTGGTACGAAGGGTTGCATTACCCCTTGCTCGAACATCCTGACTCCTATTTCCTCCGGAATATTGATGGTTTCTTTCTCACCATTTTCGTGCAGTACAGTTATATTACGCACATCCCTCATAAACAAATGCTTGTTTATATCCAGGCTGTTTTCAAAATCCTTACCGTTTACTTGAAGTATCTTATCTCCATCCTCAAAACCATATTCTTTAAAAGTATCAACCACGGCAAAACCTTCAGGCATTTCTTCAGGGCCTACATAGGCCGTACCCCATACGAACATGATCATCATATAGATAAGAAAACCTAGAATAAGGTTCACGGTTACCCCACCAAGCATGATAATAAGTCGCTGCCAGGCCGGTTTACTTCTAAATTCCCAATCTTTAGGCGGAAGAGCCATCTGCTCCTTATCCATACTCTCGTCTATCATTCCCGAGATCTTCACATATCCTCCAAGCGGCAACCAGCCAATACCATATACGGTATCACCGATCTTCTTTTTAAACAAGGCGAACTTTACGTCGAAAAACAAAAAGAATTTCTCTACCCGGGTACCGAATAATTTGGCCGGAATAAAATGACCTAGTTCATGCAGAACGATCAGAAACGACAGGCTTAATATTAATTGTATGGCTTTTACTAAAAATGGATCCATCAGCTAACTTCAAATTTAAAATCGCACAAAAGTAAGTTTTTATAAGCTCCTACAAAAGTTTATGTTTCCAGGGCATGTACTTATAAGAAAAATATGCCTTTAGGATTCGACTATTTGAACCACAGGCCATAACTTTGCAGAAATTTAAACTTATGCTCAAGTTTTTTGCCAGGTACAAAACCTTTGCCATAGTTTTCTTTTTCATTTCAGTAATTATAATCTTTTGCATTTACACCTTACTGAAACCCGAGGAACGTCTACCCGTTTATCAACCGGATATGGTGAATGCCGAGCTGGTGGATTCCACGATGCAATATGTTAGAAAATACCATAAGATCGCAGATTTTGATCTAGTAAATCAAAACGGGGATACCATTACCGAAGAATATTATAAGGACAAGATCTATATCGCAGACTTTTTCTTTACCACCTGCCTAACCATTTGCCCTGTAATGACAGATCATATGGTTCAGATTCAGGAAAAGATAAAGAACGATGATGAGGTTTTATTGTTGTCACACACAGTATTTCCTGTGGCAGACAGCGTTCCGGTCTTAAAGAAATATGCCCTGGAAAAGGGAGTGATCGATGAAAAGTGGAACCTGGTGACCGGTGACAAAAAAGAGATTTACGATCTTGCCCGTAAATCATACCTGGCTACGAAAACCACCGGAGACGGAGGAAAGTATGATATGATACATACAGAAAATTTTGTGCTGGTAGATAAGAAACGTCAAATTCGTGGTTTCTATGATGGTACAGATCCTGAGGCCATAGATAGCCTGATGCACGACCTGAAAGTGCTAAAAGCAGAGTACCGCCAATAATTTCCCCTTTAACTTTTGTATTGGTCTAAATTCCATTACTTTTGCCTTGTTTAAAATCAATCTAAATAAAAGGTGAAGGTGACGGTAGCTAATTTAAAAAGGGGACAGCGGGGAATTATCAAAAAATTCTCGGCAGAAATGGTCCCTCTTAAGCTTCTTGAGATGGGTTGCCTTCCCGGGAACGAAGTAGAGCTTGTTCAAACAGCACCATTTCACGACCCCATGTATTTAAATATCAACGGGAGTCACCTGGCAATAAGAAAAGAGACCGCTCTGCTAATAGAAATTGAATTAATAGGCTAATATGGGGAAGCAAATTAATGTTGCTTTAATTGGAAATCCCAACACCGGCAAGACTTCTGTTTTTAATCAATTAACCGGCCTCAACCAAAAGGTTGGTAATTATCCCGGTATTACGGTCGAAAAAAAGGAAGGTATCTGTAAACTTCCGCGTGGTTTAAAAGCACACATCCTCGATCTTCCCGGCACCTATAGCCTTAATGCATCATCGTTCGATGAGAATGTGGTCATAGAGCTTCTTTTAAATAAGAACGATAAGGATTTTCCAGATGTTGCCGTAGTGGTAAGCGATGTAGAAAATCTAAAACGAAATCTCCTTTTATTTACCCAAATAAAAGATCTTGGTATTCCCACTATCCTGGCAATTAATATGGCAGATAGAATGGACCGCAAGGGAATCACTCTGGATATAGAACTCCTCGAGGAGCGTCTTAAGACCAAGATCGCCCTTATTAGCGCGAGAAAGCGCATGGGAATAGATTACCTGAAGGAACTTATTATTAATTACCGTCACATTCCTATTGACCCATGCGTTAATGCATCAGTCATTGATCCGGAATATTTTGGAAGTCTTCGAAAAGCATTTCCTAATCAATCACTGTACAAACTCTGGCTGGTGATCACCCAGGATGTGAATTTCGGGAATATAGACCGTGGTCAGCTAAAAAAGAATTCAGATTTCAGCACCAAGTCTGTAAGTGACCTTAAGAGGCTTCAGCAGAAAGAAACTATCCTAAGATATCAATTCATTAACGGCGTCTTAAGGGAGACACTAAAGATTGACAAAAATGCCGCAACAGATCTAAGGTCCAGACTGGACAGGATACTTACCCATAAGGTCTGGGGTTATGTTGTTTTCTTCGGAATTTTATTACTGATTTTCCAGGCCATTTATAGCTGGTCCAGCTACCCAATGGATATGATAGATGCTGCTTTCGCTTCATTGAGCGAATGGACTAAAGACACTTTACCCGCTGGAGCTTTTACAGATCTTATTGCTGAAGGTATAGTTCCCGGCCTGGGCGGAATCGTAATATTTATTCCGCAGATCGCCTTCTTATTCCTGTTTATTTCCATACTCGAGGAATCAGGCTATATGAGTAGAGTGGTTTTCCTTATGGACAGGATTATGCGACGTTTTGGTCTTAGTGGTAAAAGCGTGGTCCCCCTGGTTTCGGGAACTGCCTGTGCCATCCCCGCCGTCATGGCCACCAGGAATATTGAAAACTGGAAAGAAAGACTTATTACTATTTTGGTAGTTCCTTTCACCACCTGTTCCGCGCGCTTGCCGGTATACCTTATTATTATCGCCTTAGTAATCCCAGACAGGACATTTCTGGGTCTTAATGTACAGGGAATCACTTTAATGATATTATATCTTCTAGGCTTCGGAATGGCCATATTTTCAGCATGGATCCTTAATAAGATCATGAAGACCAAAAGCAAAAGCTATTTCGTCATAGAAATGCCCAATTATAAATTGCCAATGCTAAAGAACGTAACCATTAACGTGGTTGAGAAAACCAAGTCTTTTGTATTTGGAGCCGGTAAGATCATCCTGGCAATTTCAGTCATTCTTTGGGTACTGGCCAGTTATGGTCCTGGTGAAGATTTTAATAATGCCGAAGAGATTGTATCTTCTCAGTATAGCTCCGGAAATGAGATCCCCCAAAGTGAATTAGACGAGGAGATCGCTTCTTTCAAACTGAAGAACTCCTATATCGGGATCATGGGAAGAGGTATAGAACCCGCTGTGGCACCATTGGGATACGATTGGAAGATTGGTATTGCGATCATAAGTTCATTCGCCGCAAGAGAAGTTTTTGTGGGTACACTCGCCACTATTTATAGTGTAGGTAGTGATGAGGAAGAAACCATTAAGAACAGGATGGCTGCAGAGACGAATCCTATTCTGGGAGGCCCGCTTTTTACCTTTGCCAGCGGTATTAGCTTATTATTATTTTATGCATTCGCCATGCAGTGTATGAGCACCCTGGCTATCGTAAAACGGGAAACCAATACCTGGAAATGGCCCATGTTGCAACTGGTCGTTATGAGCGTATTTGCCTATGTGGTGGCGCTAATTGCTTTCCAGTTATTGAAATAGTAAGGAAAAGAATGCAGAACGACTTAAACTATATGGAACTTATACAGGAAATACTGGTATTAATAACCTTTCTATTCGCATTGGGTTATATCATCACCAAATTTATCTGGAAACCTTCTTTTCTAAGCGGTAAGAAGAAAGCAGGTTCCTGTGGAGTTTCTGATTGTGGGTGTAGTGATTAATTTTGGTTCTTCTTTTCAGAAATTTTTATCGCTAAACTGTAATCATCTTTTGTAATATCTCGCTTAATACTCGGGTAAGGTTGAACATTAACATCTTCTATAATCAAGCCATCCACCCCGTATAAATTAGAAATATCACTTCCCGCTACGGTAACGATTTTTTTCCCGATCAATTCGCCTTTATCATAAAATACCAGGAGAATCTTTACTTCTCCTGCCCAAACACAGGTTACTTCTTTTGGGCACCTGGAATCTGTAACGACTTTCTCGAACTTTACGGTTTTTTCGCCAAATTGCATGCTTTCACCTATACAAAGATCTGCCCGGTGTACTTTTATTTGTGACGGTTTGGGGTCCTGCTCTGCCATCAAAGCAGAATGAAATAATGCGAGAAAAAATATAAGGATCTTCATAAGCGTCTTTAATAGAAAGACGATGAGAAACCATGGATGTTACAAGAACTATCCGAGACCTACATCAAGGGTCATCATGACCATAAAACCACCAATAAAGCCCATGGTTGATATATCTGTGAAATTACCCTGCTGGGCTTCAGGCACCACCTCCTCTACTACCACAAAAATCATAGCTCCGGCCGCAAAACATAATGCGTAAGGTAAGATAGGTTGAAATGTAAGTACAGCCCAGGCTCCGAGTACCGCAGCAATTGGTTCTACAATAGCAGACATTTGACCATAGTTAAAACTTTTCCAACGACTTAGACCCTGTCTTCTTAATGGCATCGCGACAGCAAAACCTTCAGGAAAGTTTTGCAACCCGATCCCTATTGCTAAAGCTACTGCACCTCCTATGCTCGCCCCTTCAAATCCGGCAGCAACACCTCCGAATAACACACCAACGGCCAGTCCTTCCGGAATATTGTGCAGTGTAATCGCCAGGGTTAATAGGACCGATTTGTGCCAGGGAGTTTTAATCCCTTCAGATTCACTCATTTTAAAGTTTACATGCAGGTGGGGCAATACCTTATCCAATCCAAAAATGAATAAAGCGCCCAATCCAAACCCAACCAGCGCCGGGATCACCTTTACAAAACCTTCCCCCGGACTCATTTCGATCCCCGGTGCCAGAAGACTCCAAAAACTTGCCGCTACCATTACTCCCCCGGTAAAGCCCAGCATCCCATCGAAGAAGGCGCGGTTCATCCCTTTGAACAGAAATACCAGGGAAGCCCCAAGGGCTGTTAGACCCCAGGTGAATAATGTGGCGATAAAAGCCGCCAATACAGGATCAAGATTTTCAAAATAATCTAAAATAAATTCCATTTAGGTAGTTTTTATAAACAGATTAGCAGAAATCAAATTGGATATCATCAATTCATTTCCTTCTATTTCTATTAGCATTGATTGGTCAAATTCCTCCTTTTCCAGCACCTTGATCTCTTTCCCCAGGGATATTTGATTCTTGTCGAGGTATTGTAAAAATTCAGCTGAGGAATCCTTTACACCTACACAAATTCCCGTTTCATTTTCCTTTAGGTCTGCTAACAAGGCGCGGTTGGCAACAGTAAAATTTCCCTCGGCGTCTGGAATTGGATCCCCGTGAGGATCTCTCTTGGGAAATTCCAGGAATTTATCCAGTTCATTGGTGAGTTTTTCAGATTTTATGTGTTCAAGTTGTTCTGCCACTTCATGAACCTCATCCCAATTAAAACCTAGTTTTTCAACTAAAAACACCTCCCATAACCGATGCTTTCTTATCACCTCTATAGCAGCACTTTTTCCGGCCCCACTCAACTTCACACCCTGATATTTTTTATAATTTACCAGATCCTTGTCAGAAAGACGTTTTATCATATCTGTAACCGAAGATGCTTTCGTTTGCATCTCTTCTGCCAGAGCATTAGTGCTTACACCTCCCTTATAGGCGGTTTCCAGATGAAAGATCGCTTTAAGGTAATTTTCTTCAGATAAACTGAACATAGACTGTTTTTTATCGACCCCAAAAATACATTTTTAAATCTAATAAATCAATTTTTTAGACAAGGCTAAATTTATTTTATACCTTTGTAAAAAAATTTGAATGAGATATTTAAACTTACTATTCATTTTAGCCGGTTTACAACTTCATGCGCAGGATGCTAAGGTCTTTGGTAAGGTTACTTCAGACAATGAACCTATCCCTTTCGCCAGTGTTTACCTTAAAAATTCAGAAATTGGTGTAGATGCCGACATAGATGGAAATTACGAGTTAAGTGTCCCTGAAGGGGAAATCACCCTTGTTTTTCAATTCCAAGGTTATCGCCAGGCCAAACGACAGTTGAATCTCAAAAAAAATGATGAAAGACGTCTTAATGTCGACCTGGAATTAAATCCAGATTCTTTGGATGAGATCGTAATTACGGGAACGAGGACCTCTAAAAGAAGAACAGATTCCCCTGTGATCGTAAACCTAATCAACAGTGAAACATTGCAGCAGGTCACCGCAACCGATCTTTCTGAAGGTTTGCGTTTTCAGCCCGGGTTAAGGATCGAGACAGATTGCCAGACCTGTAACTATACCCAGCTTAGAATGAACGGCCTTCAGGGTGGCTATTCTCAGATATTGATCAACGGAAGACCCATATTCAGTCCGTTAACCGGACTTTATGGCCTTGAACAGATACCGGTGAATATGATCGAAAGGATCGAAGTTGTTCGAGGGGGTGTTTCGGCTTTATATGGTTCCAGCGCCATTGGAGGTACGGTGAATGTGATTACCAAGATTCCAAAGCAAAACAATTACGGCCTATCCTATACTTATGAAAATATAGACGGGCAAACCGACCAGAATGTACTTAGCGGTAACGCAACCGTAGTTTCAGAAGATTTTAGATCTGGAGCCAATTTCTTTGTAAGCCACAGGACCCGGGGTCTGTATGACGCCAACGATGATAATTTTTCTGAACTTCCAGAACTGGAAGATAATTCTTTTGGGGTGAATGCTTTTTATCTTCCTACAGAGGATTCAAAGATCAATATAAGCCTTAGTAGTTTATATGAGTACAGGTACGGTGGGGAAATGGTTGATGGTCCTGCTTACCTCTCCCGGCAAAGTGAGGAACGTACCCATAATGTCTTAATGGGAAGTATGGATTATCAGGTAAATTTTAATGATGATAAAAGTTCTTTTATACTTTATTACGGAGGACAGGCTACTAATAGAGACCATTATACGGGAATAATTCCAGATGAAGAGGAGCAGAAATCTGAATTCTTCGCTAACCCACCCTATGGAATTTCAAAAGTGATTACCCACCAGGGGGGAACACAATTTAACCAAAGGTTTGATAAGTTCCTGGGGGGCAATGCTGTTTTTACCGGGGGATTGGAATATGTCTATGACGATGTATATGATGAGATTGAAGCCTATAATTACCTGATAGACCAGACCACGCGAAACTTAGGCGTTTTTCTTCAGAACGACTGGGATATCTCTGAATAGCTTAATTTGCTTTCTGGTTTTCGTGTAGATAAACATAACCTTGTAGATCACGCCATTGTTAGTCCAAGATTATCGCTGCTATATAAACCAAAAGAAACCACTCAATTTCGCCTGGGCTGGGGAACCGGTTTTAGAGCACCACAGGCATTTGATACAGATCTACATATTGCTTTTGCAGGTGGAGGAGTTTCCAGGATCTCCCTGGCTGAAGATCTTTTCGAAGAAAGATCAAATAGTTTCACCGCCTCCATAAATTATGATAAAGCTACCGAACATTTTATCTGGGGGTATACCGTTGAAGGTTTCTATACAAACCTTAATGATGCCTTCTTTTTAGCTCCGCTTGGTGAAGACGAATTTGGAGAAAGATTTGAAAAAAGAAACGGGAAGGGTGCAACTGTAAAAGGTTTTACAATAGAAACCAGAGCAAATTTCGACTATCTTTTCGAACTGGGCGCCGGCTTTACGCTGCAATCGAGTAAGTTTAGTGATCCGGTTGAAAATATTGAAGGCCTGGAAAAAAGACGAGAATTCTTAAGAACCCCAAATGACTATGGTTACGCAACCCTGACCTTTACACCAACTAAAAAGTTCAGTGCAAGTGCTAACCTGGTGTATACAGGACCAATGGATATAGTCCATTTTGCAGGAGAAGGAACCGGGCAGGAAATAGATGAATACGATGTTACGCCATCCTTCACAGAACTTAGTCTTAGGCTCGGCTATGATTTAGATCTAAAATCAATAAACTCAAGCCTCGGCATATTTGGTGGTGTAAAGAATCTTACCAACGCTTACCAGGAAGATTTTGATACCGGTAAGAACAGGGACAGTAATTATGTATATGGCCCCGGCAGTCCCCGCTCGATCTTTATAGGCCTTAAAATCGAATCTTTATAATGAATTTAAAATTGAACCATATCATCCTTGTGGTCGTATTGTGTGCATCTTCGCTAAATGCCCAAAATAGACCTGAGGTGAACTGGATAAATTTTGAACAGCTGTATGATTCCTTGCAGACTAAACCTAAAAAGGTATTTATAGACTTTTATGCCGATTGGTGTTTGCCCTGTAAAAAAATGGATAAGGAAGTCTTCACCAATACAGAAGTCATCGACGTTCTGAATTCAGACTATTATGCTGTAAAAATGGATGTTGAGACTACAGATACCATCCAGTTTGGGACGCAAATTTTTGTGAACGAAAGATCAAACCGCCGAAACCCGGTACACCAGATTGCGCTGCTTATGGCCAGAAGGAAGAACAAACCCTTTTCTTTACCGGCAATGGTGATACTGGACGAAAATTTCGAAGCTAAGGCGAGATATTTTCAGTTCCTTAACCGGGAACAGTTATTGAAGGCTTTAAGAGAAGACTGGTAATTTTGTAAGGTAAGCTATACTTTTACGGCTATTGCTATGTAACCACTTCTCCAGATATCAAATCAGGTTTTACCGCAGGAACTAAAAATAAATGCTCTAACCGTAATAATTTATTAGAGTGGGTAATTGTCTTTACTTCAGTTTCTTTTGGATTTCAATGCTTCGGTTAACATTTTTAAAATATATACTTCCCTACTATCTAGTACGGGCGTTCAGAAATTGATCAACACTTGAAGGATGATCTCGGTCCTGGCCCTACCCGGGATTTAGATTCATCTGTAGACAATGAGAACCCCGTACTTTTTTGTATTATATATCTTCACATATTAACAGGGTTTACAGACCTCTTTCTTTCTGGATCTGTTCATAGGCTTCCTGAACTTTGGTGAATTTTTCCTGGGCACCTTTCTGGTAAGCTTCATCCATATGCCCTAATTTATCGGGATGATATTTTTTGGCCATTCTTCGATATGCTTTTTTAACCTCAGCATCACTCGCAGATTTATCGATCTCCAGAATTGTATAAGCAGAGTCTGTATTTTTGAAGAACATCGCTTTGATACTCTCAAAATCCCGTCTCCCAATTTGCAAGTATCCTGCAATTTCCTGAATTACACTCGCTTCAGCCTCGCTTACATGACCATCTGCCTTGGCTATACCAAAAAGAAAGTGGATGATCTGCAACCTGGTAGGATATTGAGTGCGCGCAGCCAGGTACCTGGCGATATTAGAGGCCGAAACCTGACGATTCTTTACAACTTCATTAAAAGTTCTGAAAGTAGCATTGGCACGTTCCTTTCCATAGGCCTGAATAAAATAAGACCTTACATAATCCAGTTCCTGCTGGGATACATTGCCATCTGCCTTGATCACAATAGAGCTTAGGGACAGTAGATTTAGCTCAAAATCTCCCGGGGAAACACTTTGTTTCTGCCCTCCCATTACCGAACTAAAGATGCCACCAGATGACCTGATGTAGTTATCCAGTAAAGAACCTATTATAAAACCGAGAATAGCACCTGGAAACCTGAAGTACATATATCCCAGAAATGCGGCAAGCCATTTGATCATTGGGCAATTTTCTTAAGCCGCTAAGATAACATTTTCAATATTTAATTGGCAAACAGATACCGGCGGTTATTAGCATCTGCTATAAATTGAACCTATTCGCACATAGTAATTTGAGATATGCAGGCTGAACTTAATTTGGTATCTTTGTGCTTCAATTAAGTTTAATAAAAAAGATAATATATATGTATCCAGCAGATTTAGTAAAACCAATGAGAGAAGATCTTACCAATATTGGTTTTCAAGAATTACATACTGTAGAAGATGTTGAAAAGGCAATGGAACTTAAAGGAACTACCCTGGTAGTGGTTAATTCGGTTTGTGGTTGTGCCGCAGCGAACGCACGTCCGGGAGCCAGATTATCGCTACAGAACGCTAAAAAACCAGATAATCTTGTAACAGTTTTTGCAGGTGTAGATAAAGAAGCAACAGAAAAGGCCCGTGATATGATGGTCCCTTTCCCTCCTTCTTCCCCTTCTATGGCTTTATTCAAAGATGGTGAATTGGTTCATATGCTAGAGCGTCACCACATTGAAGGGCGTCCCGCAGAAATGATCGCTGAGAACCTGATTGGAGCTTATAACGAATTTTGCTAATATTCTTTAGTTTAGCATTTAAAACCACGCATCCAGCGTGGTTTTTTTTATACCCCTTCGTTAATTGGTTATTTTTGTACTTTTAATTTAAGATGAAGAAATTTTTTTCCTACCCGCTATCGGTCATTTTCTATGTTTTCTTTTTTAAAACTTTACTGATTTTTCATCCTATCCAGTGGCTTAGCCTAAAGCTTGGCGGTTATGAAGCGCATAAGAAAAGTGTGGATATTTTCAATTTTTTCCTGATGAAATGCCTCAACATTCTGGGGACTACTTTTGAAATTGAAAATGAGTATGACCTCCCCGTAGACAGGACCTGCATTTTTGTAGCCAACCACCAGGGCATGTATGATATTCCGCCTATTATCTGGAACTTTAGAAAACACCATCCAAAATTTGTGAGTAAAAAAGAACTGGGGAAGGGAATACCAAGTATCTCATTTAATCTACGACATGGTGGTTCTGTTTTGATAGACCGCAAAAATCGCCGGGAATCATTGATGAAAATGAGCCAGTTCGGGGATTATTTAAAAGAAACAAATAGATCTGCGGTTATCTTCCCTGAGGGTACACGTAGCAGAACTGGCGCCCCCAAAGAATTCAGGAAAAATGGGATGTTGATGCTTTTCAAGAAAATTCCCGATGCCGTGGTGGTTCCTATTACGATCAATAATTCCTGGAAACTTTTCAGGCATGGGAACTTCCCTATCGACCTGGGCGTTAACGTGAGACTTAAGGTTCATGAACCTATAGAAGTTAATTCTATGGATGCGGAAAGTCTGACTGCAAAAGTAGAACGTACTATCATTGCAGATATTAAATAAATGAATTTTTATGCCCAATAATTTACTTGTAGAAAACACCATCGAGTTTGTAAAAAAAACTCTTGAGGGAGCCGAAGGAGGCCACGACTGGTTTCACATAGAAAGGGTCTTTAATAATTCCAAATTGATCGCCAAGGGCGAAAAATCAGATCTTGAGATTGTAGAATTAGGCGCTTTGCTTCACGACATTGCCGATTCTAAATTCCACAATGGTGACGAGACGGTAGGCCCAAAAATAGCATCAGATTTCTTAAGATCTCAGGGGGCTTCAGAAGAAGTGATAGATCATGTAATTAAAATCATCGAAAATATCTCTTTTAAAGGTGGCAATGAGGAACAGAAATTCACGTCTATAGAGCTGGACATCGTACAGGATGCAGACAGGCTGGATGCTATAGGCGCCATAGGAATTGCCAGGTGTTTTAATTATGGTGGTTTTAAAGGAAGGGCGCTTTATGATCCTGAAATTGAACCTAAACTGAATATGACCAAAGATGAATATAAAGCTTCCAATGCGCCAACTATTAACCACTTTTACGAAAAATTACTTTTACTAAAAGATCGCATGAATACCGGAACCGGACGCAGGATCGCGGCAGACCGGCATGCTTTTATGGTAAAATATCTCGACCAGTTCTACAAAGAATGGAATGGTGAACAATAATCACTTAAGTTGCTGGCATTCGGGACAAAAATACGTACTCCTGCCGCCTACCTTAATCATTTCGATTTTTCCATTCCCTTTAGGGCAGGTTTCTCCTTCAGTTCTTTGACTACGCAAATATGAATCTGGAACGGCAACTCCTTCAGATTTACATTTTGTAACCGTCTCCAATACCTCGATCATGTTCTTATACATGATCTCCAGATCGCTTTTTTCCAGGTTTTCTGCTTTTGATTTTGGATGAATACCACTTTGAAACAACATTTCATCCACATATAAATTCCCCAGGCCGGCGATAAACGACTGATCCATCAGGGCGGTTTTCACATTCCCTTTCTTCTTTTCGAATAATTTATGGAAATCGGCTTTCTTAAGCTCGGTAGCATGCGGGCCTAAATTCTGTTGTTGTTTAAAAGTCGCAATACTTTCGGTTATAAAAAGTTTTCCAAATTTACGGGGGCAGATAAAAGACAGTTTTCCTCCATTATCAAAAGTGAGAGTTAACTGAGCATGTTTATGCGTTTCATCGTGTTTAAAATAATCCAGTTTACCGGTCATCCCAAAATGGATAACCAGAAAACCTTTCTTTTTTAATTCTACCAACAGATATTTACCTATTTGCGAGCTTGATATCAACTCGTTGCCAGATAGGGTATCCACGAATTCTTTCTTTGGAGACTGGAATATTTTATCTGCTCCCGTTTCTACTTTTACTATTTGCTGGTGCAAACTGGTGGATTCCAAATAGATTTTTTGATAGGCCACCTCTGGTAACTCGGGCATAATTTTTTGTTTTTAAGATACTGAAATATCAGAAAATGCTAAAATCAGAAAAGTTTCATCTGCCCATCTTTGTACTCCTCATGCAGTTTACAATTTAGCTGAGGTTTTTCCCTGTCTTTCAGGTACAATCTCTTTGCTAGTTTAAACTGTTGCCGCACCTGATCTGCAAATTCACCTTCTCCCTTCATTCGGGTACCAAACCTGCTATCGTTAAGACTTCCTCCGTGGATATTTTCAATCTGATGTAAAACTCTTTCTGCACGGTCTGGCATCGCTTTTCTTATCCATTCAGAAAATATTTCTCCAATAGCCCCATTTAACCTTACAATGGTATATCCTACCTTAAGCGCACCCCTGTCTGCTACCTCCTTAACCAGTGGTAATATCTCGTGATTATTTATGGAAGGAATAATGGGCGCCATCATCACGCTTACAGGAATATTTGCCTGGGATAGTTTTTCTACCGTTTCCAGTCTTTTTTTAATCGTCGCTGTCCTGGGCTCCAGGATTCTCCGGGTCTCTTCCTTCAATGAAGTAATAGAGATGTTCACATGCACCAGATTATCTGCTGCCAGTTCTTTCAAAATATCTATATCGCGCTGTATTAGAGCATTCTTTGTGATCATACCCACCGGGTGGCGGTATTTAAGAAAGGTCTTTAAAAGATCTCTCGTGATCTTAAGTTCCTTTTCAATTGGCTGATAACAATCTGTGTTTCCTGAAAGCACGATGGGGCGGGCCTTCCAGGACCTGCTTTTCAGTTTTTGCTCTAACAGCTCTACCGCATTTCTTTTGACAAGTATCTTTTTTTCAAAATCCAGACCAGCACTATAGCCCCAGAATTCATGCGAATTTCGTGCATAACAATAAATACACCCATGCTCGCAACCCTGGTATGGATTCAATGAATAATCCATGCCTACATCGGGGCTGGTCACCTTATTAATAATGGTCTTAGGAAATGTATCTATCACCGTGGTACGCAAATTCTCCGGCTCCTCACCTTCAGATGCGCAGTAATTTAAAAAATCATCACGGGTTTCGTGACTGTACATATCAAAGCGGTTGGACACATTCGATTGTGCTCCCCTTCCTTTTATAAATCCTTCGGCCGACATAAATGCAAAAATATGGAATTATTCCTTTTTATAGGACTTTTTCCAATTAATATTATAAAAGAAAAGACCAGGACCATTAATTCCTGATCTTTTCAAAATTTATCATTAAGAGCCGCTCCAAAGAAATGGGAGCTTCAGTTTCCTAGGCTTCAAATTCAAGGATTCAGAAACAGATTCAGAATGACCTGCATTTCAAATTCAATTTATTTACCTGGGAAATCTGCCTTGCGCTTACTAAGAAATGCTGAGGTTCCTTCCTTAAAATCTTCGGTTCCAAAAGAACGGCCAAATTCATTGATCTCTGTTTCAAAACCATTAACACCGGTTTCATAATTAGCATTAATAGCTTTAATAGCACCTCTAATAGCTACCATGGAATTCTTCATGATCTTAGCTGCGAGATTCTCAGCAAATTCCGGCAGATCATCCAGCGCTACTACATGATTCACAAGATTATATTGTAATGCCTGGTTGGCGTCGATCATCCCGGCGGTCATAATCATTTCCATGGCACGGCCTTTACCAACGAGCTGAGGTAGCCTTTGTGTACCTCCATAACCCGGGATCACCCCTAAAGAAACTTCGGGAAGGCCCATTTTCGCATTATCACTGGCGATCCTAAAATGAGCGGCCATAGCCAGCTCCAGTCCGCCACCAAGCGCAAATCCATTCACCGCTGCAATAACGGGTTTTGGAAAATTCGCCACATAATTGAATAGTTTTTCCTGTCCTTCTGCGGCCAGCCTCTTCCCTTCTTTAGGAGAATAATCGGCAAATTCACTAATATCTGCACCGGCTACGAATGCTTTTTCTCCACTTCCGGTGATTATAACCACTTTAACTTCATCATCTTCTTTGGCATTCTTAAAAGCCTCATGCAATTCCTGGATGGTTTCACGGTTAAGTGCATTTAGTTTCTTAGGCCTGTTTATGGTGATCGTTAAAATATTGTCTTCTATCTCTACTAAAATGTTCTGATAACTCATAAAATTTATTTTGGAAATCGTACGTTAAATATAGTGCCTTTATTTTGTTTGGAGACAAAACTAATGCTGCCTCCATAAGTCTCTACGATGTTTTTTACCATGGCCAAACCAAGTCCCATTCCACTAGATTTTGTGGTGAATTTAGGCTCAAAGACCTTGGTCTTATTCTCTTCAGAAATTCCCGAACCATTGTCTGTTACAGAAATACAAACCATTTCCTCCTCTTCTTCTACCGTAACAATAATATGTGGGTTTTCTACATCCTTTAACGCCTGGGTGGCATTTTTCACAAGATTAGTGACCACTCTTATTAATTGTGTACGGTCAAATTTAGCGAGTATCTCTTCCTGCTCGCATTTGAATTCGATATAATTCTCGTTGAAGATATCCAGGGCCAGCTTTACTATCTTGGGAACATTCAGGGTTTCACTTTGTTGTGCCGGCATCTTGGCAAAATTCGAAAAGGCCGAGGCTATAGAACTCATAGTATCTATTTGATTTATGAGGGTTTTACTATACTCGTCTACCTTATTTTCTATGTCGGGATCATTCCTGTCAAAATTCCGCTGAAAGCTTTGTACGCTAAGGCGCATGGGAGTTAATGGGTTTTTGATCTCGTGAGCCACTTGTTTGGCCATCTCCCTCCATGCCTGTTCCCGCTCACTGGTAGCCAGTTTTACCGCGCTTTCTTCCAGTTCATCTATCATACTGTTATATGCTGAAACCAGCGCATAGATCTCCTCTGTGGCATTAGAAAGTTCGATCTTCTGGTTTCTCTTATCCAGCCTGGTTTGATTGATCTTTTCTGAAACTATTTTTAAAGATTTCGTGATATATTTTGAGAGAAAAAAAGACAGAATAATTGCGATCAAAAGCATGAACAGGTAAACTTCTGCCATGCGCATGAGAAAATTATTCAGATCCCGGTTTAGAAGACTGTCATCCTGCAGATAAGGCAAATATAAAATCGCCAGTGGTTTGAACTTATGATCTGTTATATATGAATAGGACGACTGGTATTTCTGGCCATTGATCTCTGTCTTTCTAAGATATCGCTTGTCTGCGGATTTAATAAGTTTCTCCAGGATATCACTGGAGATCTTTACTGCCGTGGTATCCTTAAAAAATGACTCGTCAGACTTTATGATAAGATTGCCGTCCAGGTCATAGATATGTATCTGCATTTCATGCACCTCAGCCATCTCATCTATCTTATTACGCTCTTTGAAAATGGGCTCCAGGTTTTCTGTATCTACCAGATAGGTGGTACTGGCCAGGACGAACTTGATATTTTCCAGAATAGCCTTCTGTTTTCTTTCCAGCCTTTCTTCATGGTAATTTTCTGCCTCCTGCTTGTATTGATAAACCGTAACCCCGAAGATAAGGATCGAGGCTCCCAGTACCAGTAAGATCATGGAAATAAAGATCCGTGTTCGTAAGGATAGTTTAAGCAGTTTCATATATAGCAGATTGCCTCAATTGTTACAATTATCGCACCACATCAGGCCTCAGGATTTTTAGCGCGTATTCTTTTATAGATCTTTATCCCTAACATCAATATAATAGCCAGGACAAATATGCCTGCAACTCCGTAGATCCAATTGATGGCATCCCGCACTATTACAAGAAATATGACCGAGAACAGGATAAGTGTAGAACCTTCATTCCATAAACGCATCTGGTTAGAATTCCATTTTATGACATCCTTTTGAAGTTGTTTGAAGATGAGGTGACATTTGATATGGTAGGCATATAAAAGAACTACAAATCCCAGTTTTACGTGCATCCAGGATTGTTGTAACCAACCTGGCACCATAAATAAAAGAGTAAAGGCAAAAATACTCGCCAGGATAGCTGAAGGCCAGGTTATGATGAACCATAATCTTTTAGCCATTAATTTTAATTGCCGGCTAAGAATGCTTTTTTCGGGTTCCGGCTTCAGATTTGCTTCGATCTGGTATATAAACAACCGGGGAATATAGAACAAGCCGGCGAACCAGGTGATCACAAATATGAGATGTAAGGCCTTTATGTAGTTATAATATTCCATTAATCTTCTGTCTCGACGAATAAATAATTTAATTCCAATTCATTGAATTGCCTGTTAAATTCTTTTACCTCTTCTTCCAGTATCCGGTCAAATTTATCCAATTCAGCATTGATAGCCTTTGTTAATAGTTCTTTCACTTCGATATCCTGGGTAGTAGGAGGAAAATCGTCCATACTCACTAAACTGTTCAAATGAGCTAATTTGTTGGTAAGTTTAATAGGAAAGTTAAGCGGATCCTGGTTACTCCTGTTCTTGGTTTGATATAAGGCATTCTCGATCCTGGAAATTTCTTCACTTAATTTTTCTGCTTTCCCGATCAATGATGTTACCTCCTGATTTCCTTTATATTGTTTTTGAAAATCCTTTAGTTGATTATCCACTTTTCTCATCTTGCTGATACTTTTATGAGCCTTGTCTACAGTTTTATTAACACTACTAATAAAATCATATTGTTTTTGCATGCCCTCAATATCAGCCTCAGCGTTCCCTTCGGGTAAGATCTTAAAATCTCTCGCTAAAACCTCATTTTCGATCTCCAGCACTACCCGGTAGGCACCGGGAACTGCCAGGGGAGCATCTGTACTGGCCCACCATAAGATCATCCCGTCCAGTTTTTCAGCACCATCTCCGCGCATGTTCCAGTTATGCAAATTAGCTCCTGCAGTTACCTCCAGCTTATTTGTTTCATCGGTGGTACTAAAGCTTTGAATGGTATCATTGGATGAATTCAGGTAACTAAGTTTTACTTTTTTATCCTTAGGATCCTTAAGATAAAAATAGGTTATCACCCCAGCCGGATGATTGGTTCCTGCCGTTAGAGATTTAGAAGAGCTACCTTTCATCCGGTAACTATCTTTCGGCTTAAAAAGAACATTCGCATCTTTACCAACTCTTTTCAACTGATGAATAAGGGTTAGATCGTCCAGGATCCAAAGACTTCTACCCTGGGTAGCGACAATAAGATTATTGTCCTTTATCGCCAGATCTGTAATAGGCACGATAGGTAAATTCAATTGAAATTTTTTCCAGTTTGCTCCGTCATCGAATGAAATATACATGCCGGTTTCGGTGCCTGCATACAGCAATCCTTTTTGTGCGGGATCTTCTCTTAAAACCCTTGTGAAATGTTCTGAAGCAATACCATTGGTTATCTTTTTCCAGGATTTTCCAAAATCTGTGGTTTTATATAGATAAGGTGTAAAATCTCCAAGTTTGTAACGGGTACCTGCAACAAAGGCAGTTCCTGCATCATATGAGGATGGTTCGATACTATTGATCATCATCCATTCCGGCATACCCTTTGGCGTTACATTCTGCCAGTTTTCACCTCCATCCATCGTTACATGTATCAATCCGTCATCACTACCTGTCCAGATCACCCCTTCCTGTACCGGAGATTCTGCCGCCGCAAAAATGGTGCTGTAATATTCTACCGAGGTATTATCCTGGGTTATAGGACCTCCTGAAGACTTCTGTTTAGATTTATCATTCCTGGTGAGATCAGGACTGATCTCTTCCCAGCTTTCTCCCTCGTTGGTCGTTACATGAAGATGATTGGAAGCGGTATAAAGTTTGTCTGGATTATGCGGCGAAAAGAAAACAGGAAAATTCCATTGAAACCTGTACTTGAGTTCTTCTGCCCCATGCCCCATGGGATTATCTGGCCATACGCTAATACTCCTTACAGTACCATTTTCATGATTATAACGCGTGAGGAAACCATCATAGCTACCGCCATATACTATATCATTATTCTCAGGGTCTACAGCGATATGAGCGCTTTCCCCGCCCGCTGTAGGTTCCCAGTCATTTTCGCTAATACTTCCACCCTCGGTTCTATGCCTGATTCTTACTGTAGAATTATCCTGCTGGGCAGCATATATTCTGTAGGGAAAGGCATTGTCTGTTGTAACCCGGTAAAATTGCGCTGTAGGCTGATTATGATAGGTGCTCCAGGTTTCACCACCATCATAGGTCACCTGTGCACCGCCATCATCACCCATGATCATACGATCTGGATCCTGCGGGGCGATCCAAAGGTCATGATGATCGCCATGTGGCGCTTTGTCTGAGGAAAATGTTTTCCCGCCGTCTGTACTTTTATGATAATTCACATTCAGAACATATACAATGTTCTCATCTTTTGGATCGGCATATATACGGGTGTAGTACCACGCACGCTGTCTAAGGCTCCTGTCATCATTAACATGTTCCCAGGTTGTCCCTCCATTATCACTTCTATATACCCCACCTTTTTCTTTATTCTCTACAATGGCCCACACTCGGTCGCTATTCTCCGGAGAAACTGTTACCCCGATGATCCCCAGGGTATCTACCGGAAAACCTTTATTCTTCGAAATCTCATTCCAGCTTTCCCCGCTATCTGTACTTTTCCATAAAGCTGAACCTTCACCTCCACTGCTTAAATTATAAGGCGTTCGTTGAACATTCCAGGTAGAAGCATATAAGATCCTGGGATTATTTGGATCCATAAAAAGATCTACCGCTCCCGATTGTGCGTTAGAAAAAAGAACTTTTTTCCAGTTCTTCCCACCGTCTGTAGATTTATATACTCCACGCTCTTCAGTAGGTTTATAAATATTTCCCAACACTGCGGCGTATACGGTATTATAATCATCAGGATGGGTCACCAACCTGGCCACATGCCTGCTTTTTTCAAGCCCGGCTTTTTTCCAGGTTTTCCCGGCATCTTCTGTCTTCCATATTCCATAGCCGGAAGAGACATTACCACGAACCGTTTTTTCGCCACCCCCTACGTAGATCACGTTAGGATCGCTTTTGGCAACTTCTATAGCTCCAATAGACCCTCCAAAGTATCCATCTGATAAGTTTTCCCAGGTTCGCCCCCCGTTTTCGGTTTTCCAGACGCCTCCACCGGCAGCACCAAAATAAAACAGGTTAGGTTTTTCGGGAACCCCCGTAACCGCTGCACTTCGCCCCCCCCTAAAGGGACCAATAAGCCTGTATTCAAGGGCATCATATAGTTTTTCATCATAGTTTTGAGCGGACAGTTTTTCGATGGAAAAACCGTTAAGGAGCAGGCAAAAACATACGCTTAGCTGCAGTAGATATTTATTCATTAGGATCCAGGTTAGAAAAGTTTTAAAGATAAGGATTTAAGTGAATTTTCAGGAATGCTTATTTCAGGGTCCTCACGATTTCACGATTCAGAAAATATGCAGTGATTATGGTAGATAGCAGGTCTGCAATAGGAAAAGAGATCCATACCCCAATTTCCCCGTAATAATGCGGGAGTATAAGAATTAATGGGATAAAAATAAAACCCTGTCTCGACAAGGTGAGTAAGAATGCCGGCACGGCTTTACCTATGGCCTGGAAATAGGCCGCACCTATTAATTGTATGGTTACTATTGGTATGGCCCCGAACACCCATCGCATAGCATTAGGGGTTTGTGAAATAATAGATTCTTCATCTGTAAATACTCTTACAATTTCAGGGGCGAAGAACATGATCCCCAGAAAGATCAGCAAACCCATAATAGAGGCATACAAAATGGCTGTATTGATACTTTTCCGGACCCGAGTAAATTGTGCAGCCCCGTAATTGAATCCCGCAATGGGCAGGAATCCCTGGGTCACACCCAGCACGGGGAATAAGGCAAACATTAGCATCCTGGCAATTATCGCATAGACGGTCACAGAATCTTCTCCTCCCAGATCGAACAAAATATTGTTCATTAAAAGATAGGTAACACTTACAACGGCCTGCCTGGCCAGGGTAACCGCTCCTAAAGAAGAGATCTCCTTTAAAATTGGAATATCCATGCTAAAATGAGACAGACTGATCTTTAATTCTGAATTTTTCGAAAGAAAGAACCAGATGATATATCCCAGGCATAGTACATAGGATGCCGTTGTTGCCAGGGCCGCTCCTTCCATCCCCATATCCAGGCGGTTGATAAGAATATAATCCAGAATAAGATTACCTACAGAAGGAATGATCATAGCGATCATGGCGAACCTGGGTTTACCCTCTGCCCTGATAACATTATTACCCATCATGGCCAGCGCCAGAAAAGGCACTCCACAAAGAACTATGATATAATAGATCTTGGCAGGATCAAAAATATCTCCCTTGCCTCCAAAGGCCGGGATCAAACTATCTACAAAAAAAAGTCCCGGGATCACCAGGCCTATAGATAGTAAGATGGTAAGCGTGATCTGATTGCCAAAGGTTTTTAGCGCCTTAGATTTGTTTTCTGCGCCAAGTGCTCTGGAAATTATCGAAGATCCACCTATCCCTATCGCCATACCCAGGGCAGCTATAAAAAAAGAAACCGGTAAGACTACGTTAATTGCTGCTATGGCAATAGGCCCTATCCAGTTTCCAACAAAAATGGTATCTACCAGGATATTCAGGGACATTACCAATATCCCTATAGAGGCGGGAACTGCTTGCTGTATGAGCAGTTTCCCTATGGGTTTTTCACCCAGCTCTTTTGAATTTTTTCCATTCATTGAGCCTGAACCGGCGTTTGATGAGCCCACTCATCGATCCATCTGGAGAGTACCTTTACCCATTCTTCCCGGTCGTTCAAACATGGGACCACGGTAAATTTCTTTCCACCAACCTCATGAAAGATCTCCTCGCCTTCCATCGCAATTTCTTCCAGAGTCTCCAGGCAGTCTGAAACGAAAGCCGGGGTAACGATCGCCAGGTTCTTCATACCCTGCTTTCCAAATCTCTCTATAGTTCTGTCTGTATATGGTTTTAACCATGGATCGAAGCCTAATCTGGATTGAAAGGAAACACTATAGGTCCCAGGCTCCATACCCAGATATTCGGCTACCAGTCTTGTGGTTTCATAACATTGATGACGATAACAGAATTGATGTGCCGTAGATGCTGATTGGCAGCAGGAGCCATCAATTTTGCAATGTGAATTGGTTATATCGCTTTTTCTGATATGTCTTTCGGGCACTCCGTGATATGAGAAGAGCAAATGTTCATATTCTACCTCTTTCAGGGTTTCTGCAATGCTGTTCCCAAGTGTTCTAATGTAATCTGAGTGATTATAAAATGGAGGTACGGTGGTGAAGGACATTTCGGGGAAGTGTTTTTTCCGTAATTCTTCTGCCAGCACGAGAATAGTTTCTGTAGTAGCCATCGCAAACTGAGGGTATAAAGGAAACAGTAAGACTTCATCCACTCCCTGGTCATGTAATTCCTGAAGTCCCTGCTGAATACCTGGAGTACCATACCGCATCGCCAGCGCTATAGGAACCGAAGTATTATCGTTGATCTTTGACTGCAGTCTTTCTGACAATACGATCAAAGGTGATCCTTCTTCCCACCAGATTTTTTGATAGGCTTCAGCAGATTTTTTAGGCCTGGTATTAAGAATAATTCCTTTTACAAGAAGGGTTCGTGCCCAGTAAGGAACATCTATTACCCGTTCGTCCATAAGGAATTCACCAAGATACTTTTTAACGTCTTTAGGATCTGTGCTATCCGGGGATCCCAGGTTAACCATCAATACTCCTTTACTCATAAATTTTCTTTTTCAACTCAAAAATAATACTCTAAATAGATCTACTCTCTTCTTTTCTATCGGAGTTTTCTATGATCTTATAATTTTTAGTCCAGTAACGCAAACTGGATACACCTGCTAATGTGTTCCAAAAAATCCGGTTCAGAATATGATTCCGGCGTATGCCCCAGCCCGGTATAGATTGATTTGCCGCCACCCTGATAATTTTGAAACCAGGCAATGGGATGAAAATCACCGTTTTCACCTCCCTTATAAGAGCTTTCTTCCAGCGTCATTAGAACATTAAGGCCATTCCTGATATTCTTAAAGTTATACCATTCATCCTTTCTCTTCCATTCGTCGCCCTCCAAATGGTCTGTAATTATATGTTGCGGCATTTTAACCCTTATAACTGCCTCCTGAATTTCCGGATGACCTTTAAAATATGCTCCTACAAGATCTCCATACCATCTCCATTTAATTTCGGTATTTGCAGCGGCATGTATACCAAAGAAGTTACCTC
>JBFGDP010000004.1:0-26795 GCA_041580575.1 Christiangramia sp. | reverse complement strand
TGCTCTTGATCCTTTTTGGAAGTGTGTTGATATTTCAAGGGGTTTTCCCAGATCAGGTAGATGAAATTAAAGACCAGATAGAAGAAATCACCCCAAATGATTCTCTAATAGGAAAGATCGAGAACTTCACTTCCATTCAGGACGAGGATTAACATTGCTCCCGTAAATTTTAGAACATCCTAGTTATCTTTTCTTTAGGAGAAATCAATTAGCATTTTTAGTATTCTACCTAAAATGCATTTTGGGGCATGAATTCCTTTGATGCTTTGGCAATACCACTGTACTTTCTAAACTATATTAAATAAAAAAAGCTTCCCTTTCGGAAAGCTTGTTTGAGGCATCGAGCGGATTCGAACCGCTGTACAAGGTTTTGCAGACCTCTGCCTAGCCACTCGGCCACGATGCCCTTTTACAGGATGGCAAATGTAATAAAAATTTTAAGTTTCAAAACTAAAATCTAACGGGATTTCGTTCTGCTTACCGTAACCATAGCCACATTCCCACCTATTGGAGGATTAATTTTAGACACGTCTACCTTAGCTTTCTGAACCATAATGAGTTCGTCCATGATTCTTTTAAGAATGCGTTCTGCTACACTTTCCAGTAATTTGGATCGAATGGCCATTTCCTCCTTTACAATCTTATTTAAATGAACATAGTCTATGGTATCGCTCAGTTTATCTGTTTTTGCAGAGTGAGAAAGATCACCATATACCTTTAGATCTACCCGGTAATCGCTACCAATTTTACTTTCTTCATCAAGACATCCATGATAAGAAAATACACGGATATTCTTTAGTTTTATGACTCCCACTTCGTTTTTTTTGCTAAAATATTATATAAATTCCTCTTTATGGTTAACCAAGATCAACTTTCATCATTTAATCTAAAGTATGAAAGGTGAATCTTGAAATCTATGAATACCTGGTCTATTTTCAGAGACAGGATTAATAGGTTTTATTTACTTTAAATAAAAAATTTAACCATCTGAATATCAGAAATTAAACTTTCAAATTTTAGAGATTTTAGTTTTTATCATCTAATAATCAGATTATAATTAATAATCTCAAGCTTTCTGTAGGTTTAGTATGCAGGCGATGTAAATTTTGATAAATTTGCCGTTCATTTTATTTCAGTTATGGCCGAAGAGAAAAAGTCGCTTAATTTCATTGAGCAAATCATTGAAGAAGACCTGCAAAAGGAATATAAGAAGGAAGATCTTAAGTTTAGATTTCCGCCGGAGCCTAATGGTTATTTGCATATTGGGCATGCCTCCTCTATCTGTTTGAACTTTGGACTGGGTGAGCGGTATAACGCCCCTGTGAATCTTAGGTTTGACGATACCAATCCAACCAAGGAAGAGCAGGAATATGTAGATGCAATAAAGGCAGATATCGAATGGCTGGAATTTAAATGGGCCAATGAGTGCTACGCATCAGATTATTTTCAGCAATTATATGACTGGGCTGTAGAAATGATAAAAAATGGCGATGCCTATGTAGATAGTCAGACTTCTGAAGAAATTGCAGAACAAAAGGGGACGCCCACTCAACCTGGAAAGGAAAGTCCTTTTAGAAATCGCTCTGTAGAAGAAAACCTGGATCTATTTGAAAAAATGAAGAACGGTGAGACTCCAGAGAAGGGCGATGTATTAAGGGCTAAAATAGATATGGCAGCCTCTAATATGCTCATGAGAGATCCTGTAATGTACAGATGTTTGCATAAAAGTCATCACCGTACCGGGAACGACTGGAAGATCTATCCTATGTATGACTGGGCGCATGGGGAAAGCGATTTTATAGAAAGAGTTTCACATTCCTTTTGTACCCTGGAATTCCTTCCGCATCGTGAATTATATAACTGGTTTGTAAATAAAGTAAGTAAACCGGGGGATTTTCAACCTAAACAACGTGAATTCGCCAGGAGAAATCTTAGTCATACTGTAGTGAGTAAAAGAAAACTGCTACAATTAGTAGAAAAAGGTTTCGTCGAGTCCTGGGATGATCCAAGGATGCCTACGATCTCAGGTTTAAGAAGAAGAGGTTATACCCCGGCTTCAATCAGGAAATTTGCCGATTCTATTGGAGTAGGGAAAAGGGAAAATTTAATAGATGTATCTCACCTGGAATTCTGCGTTCGTGAGGATCTTAATAAAACGGCTCCTAGAGTGATGGGAGTGCTGGATCCCGTGAAGCTTGTAATTACTAATTATCCCGAGGGTGAAGAAGAATGGCTGGATGCTGAAAATAATCCGGAAGATGAAGCAGCAGGAAGCAGAAAAGTACCTTTCTCGCGAGAGTTATATATAGAACAGGAAGATTTTAAAGAGAGCGCTAACAGGAAATTTTTCAGGCTTACTCTGGGTAAGGAAGTAAGATTAAAAAATGCCTATATCATTAAAGGTGAGGATGTAATAAAAGATGCTGAAGGTAATATTACCGAGATACATTGCACCTACGATCCTAAGAGTAAAAGTGGCAGCGGGACTGAAGAATCCCTTCGAAAAGTGAAAGGAACACTTCACTGGGTTTCGGTAAAACATGCTATCGAGGCCGAAATAAGGCTTTATGACAGGTTATTTACAGAAGAAACACCCGATGGTATTAAAGATAAAGATTATCTTGAGTTCGTGAATCCTGAATCACTTAAGGTTGTAACCGGTTATTTGGAACCGAGTTTAAAAGACGCCAAAGTTCTGGATAAGGTCCAGTTCCAACGTATTGGTTATTTCTGTGTAGATAAGGATTCAACCGCAGCTAAGCCGGTATTTAACAGGACGGTAAGTTTACGGGATTCCTGGGCTAAGATTAAGGGTTAAATTAAGTTTTCTTAATTTTAAGAATATTTTAGCACAGGTATTTTAACATATTAACCGGTTGTTAACAACCTATAGTATACGCATCCGTTACCTTTGAGGGAATAATAACTTAAAATTCAAAAACTTATGGCAAGTACAGGAAATACACTTTTGGCATTAATTACAGGAGCGGCAATAGGTGCCGGGGTAGGATTACTTTATGCTCCAGATAGCGGCGAGAAAACTCGTGAAAAGCTAAAGAAAGATGCACAAAAGGCTCAGGATAACCTTAATAAGCGTTATCATGAAACCAGTTCTAATTTGAGCGAAAAGGCCAAAAAAGCAAGAGTGGATTTTGAGCAGAGACTGGAAGAGACCTTATCTTCCGCAAGTCATAAAGCAGATGATATCTTAGCTGCAATGGAGACTAAACTTGAGGAACTGAGAAAACAAAATGCTAAATTGCAGAAAGACAAGCCAGGTAAGTCTACTGGAAATACTCCAGGTAAAGCAGTAGTATAATCATTTATGGCCTTTGAAAAATTATCCAACAGTATTCATGATCTAAATAATAATGTTCAGGCATTCTTACATAGCAATTCTGAATATTATAAATTAAAAGCCTTTAAACAGGGAATGAAAGGAGCAACGTCTCTGGTTCGTTTTCTTATAATGGGGTTTTTACTTAGTACTGCAGGGGTAATGCTTTCTTTTGCCCTGGCGATTGTAATTAGTGAAGCGATTGGATCACCCAGTTCCGGCTACTTTATCGTAGGCGGATTTTATTTGATCGTTTTCGTTCTTATTTACATATTTGGGAAAGAACCGATTGAAAAACTGGTCCTTAGAAAATTTTCTAAAAATGTTTTTAACGATAAAGAAGACTAATGCGTATATATTCCTCTTTTGAAGAAATAGATAAAGATCTTAAGATCCTGAAACTTCAGACAGAAATAGATAAGGAAGAGATCAAACTGAGCCTGGACCAGACCAAGGCAGGCTTATCTCCTTTATCTCTTATGGGAAATATGGTAGGATCTATCATTCAAAAAGCACTGGTATTAAAAGCTGTTTCAAAGATCATAGGAGTTAAAAGAGTGATCGCATCAACAAAGAAGTAATGTTACTGTCTAATAATTAAAAAGCCCCATTCGGGGCTTTTTTTATTTGTTGTCATCATCAGACTTTTTACCTGTTTTTCCCGCCTGTTTGCGATTTTGTTCTTTCATGGCTTCTCCAATCTGATTGGATGCAGTAAAAGATGCCACCATATTATTCAGCATGTCGCTACCGGCCTGAGGTGAATTTGGTAATAAAATCAGGTTACTATTGGTCTCTTCCCCTATAGCCTGTAAGGTATCATAATGTTGGGTTACAACGATAAGGGCAGATGCTTCCTGAGAATTTATACCAACATTGTTCAATACATCCACACTTTCTTCCAGTCCACGTGCTATCTCCCGTCTCTGGTCTGCAATACCCTGTCCCTGTAAACGTTTGCTTTCTGCTTCTGCTCGTGCCTTAGCCACGATTTTGATCCTGTCTGCCTCAGCATCATATTCTGCTGCTACTTTTTCTCTTTCGGCAGCATTGATCCTGTTCATCGCCGCTTTTACCTGTACATCGGGATCGATATCGGTAACCAGGGTCTTGATAATATCATACCCATAAGACTGCATAGCCTCATTCAATTCGCGATTCACAGCGATTGCTATATCGTCTTTACGCTCAAATACATCGTCCAGCTTCATTTTAGGCACTTCTGCGCGCACTACATCGAATACATAGGCGGTTATCTGGTCGTGAGGACTTTCGAGCTTGTAGAAGGCATCGTAGACATTATCTTTTCGAACCTGGAACTGTACTGAGATCTTTAATTTTACAAAAACGTTATCCTTGGTTTTTGTTTCTACCAGTACATCTAGCTGCTGAACTTTTAAATTGATCCTGCCGGCAACCTGGTCTATCAGGGGGATCTTTAATTGCAAGCCTGAACTTCTTATACTGGTGAACCTTCCAAATCTTTCGATAATGGCCGAGGTTTGTTGTTTTACAATAAATATTCCGGAGAAGATAACCAGTAAGGATATTATTACCAATACGGGTATCAAAACTAAATTAAGCATAGTTGATTAAGTTAAATTAAGATTGCTTCAATTTAAGACAAAAGCCTGATATCTGATACATAAAAAAACCGGCTGAGAAAATGTTCAAAGCCGGCTCTTTATATTTATTCAAAAACTTAAGATCTAATCCAGAGTATCTATAGCTGTTTGAATTCTGGATAAGGTTTCTTCTTTACCTATGAATTCTGCTATCTTGTAAAGATCTGGACCCTGAAGGGCTCCTACCAGGGCAACCCGTAAGGGCATCATCACTTTTCCAAACCCTATTTCTTTATTTTTTATCCAGCCTTTTACAGTTTCCTGAAGATCTTCAGCCTCAAAATTGTCTACGGTTGCAAGGAAATCTTTTAATTCGGTCATTAATGCTCCGGTATCCTCTTTCCAGGCTTTTTTAGAATCTTTAGGTTCAAAAGAAGTAGGAGGGAGGAAGAAATAATGTCCCTGATCCCAGAGATCTTCTATAAAAATTGCTCTCTCTTTAATAAGGGCAACTACTTTAGTGACGTAGGTTAAGTCTGCATTTATTTCTTTTTCCTTTAACCTGGTCTGAAATTCTGCGGCCAGGAAATTAGTACCTGATTCTTGCATATAATGCTGTTGAAACCATTTTGTCTTTTCAGGATCAAATTTTGCACCTCCTTTATGTACCCTTTCCAGTTCAAATGCCCGGCTTAATTCTTCCAGGCTGAAGAATTCCTGCTCTGTACCGGGATTCCACCCCAGGAAGGCCAGCATATTTACAACTGCTTCAGGAAAGTAACCATCTTCACGGTATCCTGCAGCAATATCACCGGTTTTAGGATCTTGCCATTGTAGGGGGAATACAGGGAATCCCATTTTTTCCCCGTCGCGCTTGCTTAATTTTCCTTTTCCCTGTGGTTTAAGAATTAAGGGTAAATGAGCAAATTGCGGGGTTTGCCATCCAAAAGCACGATATAACATATAATGCAGGGCCAAAGAGGGTAACCACTCTTCTCCACGAATCACATGGGTAATCTCCATGAGGTGATCATCTACAATATTAGCGAGATGGTAAGTTGGCATTCCATCGCTTTTAAAAAGCACCTTATCATCCAGGATATTGGTATCTATCTCCATATCACCCCGAATTACATCCTTTAAATGAAGTATTTCATCCTGGGGAGATTTGAAGCGAATTACATAAGGTTCATCTGCATCTAATTTAGATTGCACGTCTTCCCGGGAAAGAGAGAGGGAATTTTTCAGTTTTTCGCGGTTATGCCAGTTATAGATAAAGGTTTTACCTTTTTCTTCATGATCTTTTCTATGTGCATCAAGTTCATCGGCCGTATCAAATGCATAATAAGCATTTCCAGAAGCTATTAACTCATCGGCATATTTTCTGTATTTATCCTTACGTTCGCTTTGTCTGTATGGACCGAATCCTTTTTCTTTTCCCGGACCTTCATCATAGGGTATTCCACACCAGTTAAGCGACTCTATGATATATTCCTCTGCACCTTCTACATAGCGGTTTTGATCTGTATCCTCAATTCTTAATACAAAATCACCACCGTGTTTTTTTGCAAATAAATAATTATATAACGCCGTTCTTACACCACCAATATGTAATGGTCCGGTTGGGCTGGGAGCAAATCTTACTCGTACTTTAGAAGACATGTTTTTCTGATTTTTGAGGGCAAAGATACAACCTATTTAATCCAATCCTAAACCCTATACGCATCATCAGGGATAAGAGCTATTTTTATTGTATTTTTAAGAAAACAATGTTGTAAAATGGAAAATTTCGTGCTGGTAAGGCATAAACTGGAAGCTTTTATTAAAAAGTATTATCTCAACCTGATACTTAAAGGAAGCATTCTGTTTCTGGCTACCGGATTGATTTATTTTCTATTAGTGGTAAGCCTGGAATATTTTCTCTGGCTTTCCACGACAGGCCGGAGTATTCTTTTCTGGTTATTTGTGGTAGTGGAAGTTCTGCTTCTTTTTAAGTTCGTTGGAATACCATTATTTAAACTACTTAAGATTTCCAGCGGAATTGATGAATATCAGGCTTCAGAAATTATTGGAAGGCATTTTCCTGAGGTCAATGATAAGCTCACCAATTTACTCCAGTTAAAAAACAAGGGAAATAAATCTGATCTTTTGATCGCAAGTATTGAGCAAAGGTCTGCCTCGCTTACACCAATCCCTTTTAGCAAAGCCATAGACCTTAAAGAGAATAAACGTCATCTTAAGTATATTATTCTTCCTGTTCTTATAATAGCAGGATTGATCATTGCGGGAAAAAGCGAGGTGATTACCAAAAGCTTTAGCAGAATTTCAGATTATAATACTACCTACTTAAAACCTGCTCCATTTAATTTCATAATTCTCAATAATGATTTAAAAGTGAGAGAAGGGGAGAGGTTCACTTTACAGCTTCGAACTATAGGAGATTTTGTGCCTGAAAATGTCCAGGTGTTGCTTGAGGATAATGAGACCTATCTAAAACAATCTTCCCCTGGAATTTTTGAATATACCTTTACCGAAATTTCAGAGAATATAGATTTTAGATTCAGGTCCAATGAAGTTTTATCCCCCAATTATACCTTAGAAGTGGTAAAGGCGCCAAAACTCCTCAATTTTGAAATGGAGCTTACATATCCGTCCTACCTTGGTATGAAAAATGAAAGATTGGCCGGCACAGGGAATGTGACCGTCCCGGAAGGAACCAGTATTAAATGGAACTTCCTTACCCGAAATACCGGGATCATCAATTTTAGAACTGTGGATTCTGTTTATAGGCTCAAGGTGGAAAAAAATAGTGCCGCCCTGAAAAAAAACATCCTTTCAAATTTAACCTATAACGTTAGTACTTCAAATAAGCGGGTGCATGATTATGAAAACCTGGATTATTCGATTCGGGTTGTAAAGGATGAGTATCCCCAGATCAGGGTTATTAATGAGACAGATAGTTTAGATGTTGATATTCAGTATTTTAAAGGTGAAGTTAGCGATGATAACGGCCTGAAAAGGCTTGAACTGGTTTATTTTACTGATGAGAACAAGAAAACGCCGCAACGAGCAAATATTCCTGTATCTAGTGAAAGCTTCGATGAATTTCATTTTAGTTTTCCGGGCAACCTGGATCTCGTCCCGGGCATGAGTTATAATTATTTCTTCAGGGTTTTTGATAATGATGCCGTAAATGGATCTAAATCTGCCCGGTCTGAAGTTTTTACGTATCGCAAAAAAACCCGGGAAGAATTAGCTAATGAGCAATTGCAGGATCAAAATGATGCAATTAATAAAATAGATGAGAGACTGGACGAATATGAGAAAAGCCAGGAAGAATTAAAAGAGCTTTCAAACTTAGAAAAGGAAAAGGAAGAGCTCAATTACAATGAACGCAAGAAACTTGAGGAATTTATTAAAAGGCAAAAAGAGCAGAATGAAATGATGAAAAGTTATTCTGAAAAGCTTAAAAAAAGCCTGGAGAAAGATGATTCTGTCGACAAGTCTCCAATGGAAAAGGAACTAAGCAAAAGGCTTGAGAATAATGAGAAAAAACTCGAAGCAAATGAGGAATTATTAAAAGAACTCCAGGAATATGCTGATAAAATCCAGAAAGAAGATCTAGGTAAAAAACTGGATGAGTTATCCAAGCAAAATAAAAATAATCAGAGAAATCTGGAACAACTCCTGGAATTGACCAAGCGTTACTATGTAGAAGAGAAAAAACAAAAATTGGGTCGCGATCTTGAAAAACTTGCAAAGGAACAGGAGAAACTTTCCGAGGATAACGAAAAGAATAATTCAGAAAATCAGGAAGAATTAAATAAAGAGTTCGACGAATTCCAGGAGCAAATGGAAGACCTGGAAAAGGAGAATCAACAACTCAAACAGCCTCAGGAACTAGGCAGGGAAAAAGAAGAGGAAGAAAGTATCAAAAAAGATCAGAAAGAAGCTACAGAAAGTTTAGAACAGGAAAATAAGGCCGGGGCGAAACCTAAACAAAAGGATGCCGCGAAGAAAATGATGCAATTGAGTCAGCAGATGCAACAATCTTCCATGATGCAGCAAAAAGAACAGCTGGAGGCAGATGCAGAAACCTTGCGTCAGATCCTGGATAACCTGATCATATTTTCCTTTGAACAGGAAGATCTCTTAAAGGACTTTAAAGTGCTTCAGCAGAATAATCCAAAATATGCCGGTAGTCTAAAAGAACAAAGCAATCTTAGAGAGAATTTCCGGCATATTGATGATAGCCTGTACACCCTGGCAATGAGAAATCCTATGATTAATGAGGTGATCACAGATAAACTAACCAATATCGAATTTGATATTGAGAAATCGCTGGAACGACTTTCCGAAAATCAGATCCCCCAGGGAACTTCCAGCCAGCAATATGTGGTAACAGGTGCTAATGATCTTGCCAATCTACTTGACAAAATTCTGGCATCCATGCAGCAAATGATGGCGAACCCTCAATTAGGGAACGGAGAAGGAGATATGGAATTCCAGTTACAGGATATTATAAAGGAACAACAGGAACTCAACGAAAAGATGCAAGGGAAAACCAAAGGGAAAGAACCACGGCCAGAAGGACAGCCTCAGGGTGAGGGAGAGGGGCAAAGCGGAGACCTTTATGAGATCTATAAAGAGCAGCAAATGCTCAGGATGCAGATGGAAGAATTAATGGAACAGGAAGGCATGAAATCTGGAAATCGCGCGATTGAGGAAATGAAGCGTATCGAAGAGCAATTGCTGGACAAAGGGTTTGATACCGAAACCCTTAAAAGAATGGAACAACTGCAATATGAACTGCTCAAATTCGAAAAAGCGAATAAACTGCAGGGAATGGATGATAAAAGAAAATCTGAAACCAATCGGAACGAGTTTGAGAACTCCCTTAAGGATCAGATTGATAGGGCAAAAGAATATTTTAATTCTACTGAAATTTTAAATAGACAAACCTTACCTTTGCGCCAAATTTACAAAGAGAAAGTAAAGGACTATTTTGGAAAAGGGAGAGATTAATTTTTTTAGTGAAAATGATTTTGTTCTCAAACAGGAGAACGCGTATCGGGATTGGGTAGAGAAGGTAATTACTTCGGAAGAAAAATATATTGGTGATATCAATTTTATTTTTTGTGATGATGAATATTTACACGAGATCAATCTCAAATATCTGGATCATGACACCTATACAGATATTATTAGTTTCGATAACTCTATCGGGAATACTTTACACGGAGATATTTTTATCAGCACCGAGAGGGTAGGTGAAAACGCTTCAGAATTCAATGTGGATTTTAACGAAGAATTGAAACGTGTGGTCATTCACGGGGTGTTGCATTTTTGTGGTTTCAAGGATAAAACTGAAAGGGATCAGGAATTGATGCGACGCAAGGAGGAAGAAAAAATAAAATTGTTCCACGTGGAACAATCGTAAAGAAACAAAGATCAATATATGTTCGATAAGCAGTATGATGTAATTGTGGTTGGCGCAGGACATGCCGGTAGCGAAGCCGCTGCGGCTGCCGCTAATATGGGTAGCTCAACGCTTCTTATAACCATGAATCTTCAAAATATCGCTCAAATGAGTTGTAATCCGGCTATGGGTGGGATTGCCAAGGGGCAGATCGTTCGGGAGATCGATGCATTGGGAGGTTATAGCGGTATCGTTAGTGACACCAGTGCTATACAATTTAAAATGCTCAATAAATCCAAGGGGCCAGCGATGTGGAGTCCCAGGGTTCAAAGTGATCGCATGCGTTTTGCTGAAGACTGGAGAATCAAACTGGAGCAAACTCCAAATCTTGATTTTTATCAGGAAATGGTGGCCGGCCTAATTATAAAAAACGACAAGGTTATTGGGGTTAGGACATCCCTTGGATTGGAAATATTTGGGAAATCTGTAGTTTGTACCAACGGTACATTTCTTAATGGATTGATCCATATTGGGGATAAACAGTTTGGTGGAGGTAGAGCAGGTGAAAGAGCCGCAACCGGAATAACCAAAGATCTAATCGATGTTGGTTTTGAAGCCGGCAGGATGAAAACAGGAACTCCGCCCAGGGTGGATGGAAGGTCTCTTGATTATTCAAAGATGGTCGAACAGCCCGGAGATGATATTCCCGGGAAGTTTTCATATTCAGACGAGACTAGACCACTTACTAAACAACGTTCCTGTCATATGACCTATACTTCTAATGAGGTGCATGAAATTCTCAAGGAAGGATTTGACAGGTCGCCGATGTTTAATGGAAGAATTAAAAGTATAGGCCCCAGGTATTGTCCATCTATAGAAGATAAAATAAATCGGTTTGCAGACAAGGACAGGCATCAGCTTTTTGTGGAGCCTGAAGGATGGAATACAGTAGAGGTATATGTAAATGGATTTTCAACTTCTTTGCCAGAGGATGTTCAGTTTAAAGCTTTGCGTTCTGTGGAAGGATTTGAAAATGTAAAATTTTTCCGCCCCGGTTACGCTATAGAATATGACTATTTCCCGCCTACACAGTTAAAGCATACTTTAGAAACCAAACTGGTCGAGGGATTATATTTCGCCGGGCAGATCAATGGAACTACCGGTTACGAAGAAGCGGCCTGCCAGGGATTGATGGCCGGTATAAATGCCGCTTTAAAAGTCCAGGAAAGAGACGAATTTATCCTTAAGCGTAATGAAGCTTATATTGGTGTTCTTATAGATGATCTAATAACTAAGGGTACAGAGGAGCCATATAGAATGTTCACTTCGCGTGCAGAATATAGAACTTTATTAAGACAGGATAATGCCGATTTCAGGTTAACTGAAAAGTCTTATAATTTAGGTTTAGCCTCTGAAGAGCGCATGCGAAAAATGGAACAGAAAAAAGAAAAGTCTTTTAAGTTTGTTCAGTTTTTGAAAGATCTAAGCGTGGTTCCTGAAGAAGCAAATCCTGTTTTAGAGAAAAGAAAATCTTCTCCAATGAAACAAAGTGATAAAGTTTTTAAGGTGTTTTCCAGGCCACAGATCACGATGGAAGATGTAAAGAATTTTAGTGGAGTAGAGGAGTTTATTTCTGAAAATGATCTGGATGAAGAAATGATCGAGCAAACAGAAATTCAGGTGAAATATTCCGGGTATATCGAAAAAGAAAAGAATAATGCAGATAAACTGAATCGCCTGGAGGATATTAGAATTCCGAATAATTTTGATTATTCCAGGATCAAATCCATGTCTTACGAGGCAAGAGAAAAATTGAAGAAAGTTCAGCCAACAACAATTTCTCAGGCTTCAAGAATCAGCGGAGTGAGTCCTAATGATATTTCGGTTCTACTGGTTTACATGGGTAGATAATTTTCTAATGTTCCACGTGGAACATAGCAATTAAATTTTGGTTACAGCAGAAAAAAAACATAGCACTCAGATCTACGACGCACCAAAAATGGTATGCAAAGATCATTTAGTTACCGGGGAAGAATTTCAGATATCAGAATATGAAAATGGA
This sequence comes from Christiangramia sp., assembly GCA_041580575.1. GTDB lineage: Bacteria > Bacteroidota > Bacteroidia > Flavobacteriales > Flavobacteriaceae > Christiangramia. The sequence continues at coordinate 14,412 of JBFGDP010000004.1, read as the reverse complement.
ATTCTAAGAACAGAACCTGTTCCTTCAAATCCTGGTAAATATTATGAGAGTGATAACTATATTTCTCATAATGATTCCACAACCAGTTTACAGGATAAGGTTTATCAAATTGTAAAATCTCACATGCTTTCTAAAAAAGCGAAGTGGGTAAGAAGATATTTCAAACAGGGTGATATTTTAGATTTTGGTGCGGGCACCGGAGAGTTCCTGAATAAGATGAAAAAGTTTCTCTGGAATGTAGACGGAGTGGAATTAAATAGAACTGCCCGTGATCTTGGAATCATAAAAGGTCTGAATTTAAAACCAGATCTTTCTGAACTGAGGATTAAGAAATTTGATGTTATAAGTTTGTGGCACGTTCTGGAACATCTTCCAGATTTTGAAAAAAAGATTCAGCAATTTTATGATCTTTTGAAGAAGGATGGAATTTTAATAGTTGCCGTTCCTAATTACAGATCTTATGATGCAGAATATTATAAAGAGGATTGGGCGGCCTGGGATGTGCCCAGACACCTTTGGCATTTTTCGAGGGAAGGCCTGTCCGAAAAACTTGCTGAATTCAATTTTAAGTTGATTGAGGAAAAGCCGTTAAAATTCGATTCTTATTACGTTAGCCTGTTAAGTGAAAAACATAGAAATGCATCTACCAATCCATTCAATGCATTTTATCGTGGTTTTATCTCGAACCAGAAAGCAAAAAAGACTGGAGAGTATTCTTCTATCACTTATTTCTTTAAAAAGACATCTGAAACTTAATTTAAGCTGTTTTCTGGCTGTTATGCCTTAATTTCCTTATGGAATATAAGGCATGGCTTAGAAAATTCGTTACAATGCATTAAAATGTGTCATTTTTAATAAGATTGAGTTATAATAAAAATAACAATCATAGAAATTTACTATTACTAATATAAATAAGGCTTTGGTAGAAAAAATACTTTTATACATTTGCCTTTCAAAACAAAAACTTATGATCAAAAGATTTATTGGAATTGCCGCAGTGGCAATAATGATGGTTTCATGTAATGAGCAAAAGACTGCTTATGTAGATACCACAAAAATTGTTCAGGAATATAAGGAGATGAAAGATGTGGAGGCAGATTTCACTTCTAAATCAGATTCTGTAAGAAAACAATTAGATTCTGTTGCAAGGAGTTTTCAGCAAGAGGTTCAGGCGTACCAGGCAGGGATGAACTCGATGTCTGAAGCGCAAAGAAAAGCGAAGGAGCAGGAATTAATGCAGAAGCAGCAAATGTTGCAGCAACAGCAGCAAATGCAAAGCAACCGTCTTAGAGAGCAGAGTACTGTTATAATGGACTCGATTGTTACCAAGATAAAGGATTATGTAAAAGCTTACGGTAAGGAAAATAACTATACTTACATTTTTGGTTCCAATGAAAGTGCTAACATTATGTATGCTGAAGAAGGTCTTGATATTACGCAGGATATTCTAAATAAACTTAATGAAGAATATGGTGGTGAAGAAGTCGTAGAAACAGAAACTTCAGAAGAAGTAGAAGACTAGGTACAAGTCCTAATAGAATAAAAAAAGCTTCAGATAACTCTGAAGCTTTTTTTATGTTCTGTTTGTACGTTATTAGCTCATAATATAGACACCAAACATACATACAATAAAATATCCTGTTAGAGTAAAGGCGCCGGCATAATCCTTTGCTACTCTTTGGCCGAATAACAACATGAGTAAAGTTATACAGGACAATACACAACTGTATAGTCCAAAACTATTACTATTATATGCAATTAGCCACCAGATGCCTAAAATCGCCAGTAAGCCTGCAATAACTTCGATTATCAAAATGACTCCGACCATTAGAGGTACCATACCCGCCAGAAAGGTGCCTGAAAAATGATCTTTCAACCAGCCAGTATTACCTCCCCAGTCGGTTGCTTTATCTATACCAGATTGTAAAAAGGTGATCAGGATAAATACCAGGATCAGAAGTTCAGTAAGATTAGAAGTAATGTTTTCCATGTTTAAGCGGCTTTTTTATGTAAAAATCGGGTTAGTTTAATTGAAAGGTCTGTAAGAATGATTTTTGCGTTACCGTTTCGTTCTATATGATAGATAGCTGTTTCCAGTGCTTCGGTAATCTCCATAATATTATTACCATGAACGAAAGGCGCAAATTTTTCCAGTTTAAATTTTTCAACTGACGGCTCCAGGTAGACCAGGTTTTTAGCTTTGTAATTGAGAAGTAGGGATTGTCTGAAAAAATCCAGGCAGTATAATAGAAAACTCTTTTGAGTCTCCCGGCCAAGGGCAGCGATCTCCTCACTCCATGCCACTAATTCTAAAACGGTAGATTTATTTCCCTTAGCTTTAAAAGCACTTCTTATCCAGCTTATGAACCAGGCTTCAAATTGTTCGTCGCCGGCATTCTTCTTCAATATGTGCGTAGCTTTCGTGTAATCACCATTTGCCTGATGAGCGATCTTTTTTGCCAGAGATTCCTCACAATTTTCACGTTCTATAAGCGACTTACAAATATCGGCTTCTCCCAGTGGAGGAAAATGAAGGCTTTGGCATCGGGATCTTATAGTCTGGATAATATGTTCCTCATCCTCTGCTACCAAAATAAAAACAGTTTTATTGGGAGGCTCTTCAATTAGTTTTAGCAATTTATTAGAGGCAGCAATATTCATTTTCTCGGCCATCCAGATGATCATCACTTTAAACCCACCTTCGTAAGCCTTTAAAGAAAGAGATTTTACGATTTCCTGTGCTTCATAAACACTTATTTGTCCCTGTTTGTTTTCCACTCCTAAATTTTGATACCAGTCATAAAGACTACCATAAGGACTGGTCTTTAAAAAGTTTCTCCATTCTTCCATAAAATGGGAGGAAACGGGATTCTTTTTGATCTTTTCATTGGTAGCAACGGGGAACGCGAAATGCAGGTCTGGATGTGAAAAATTGCGAAACTTTAAATTGCAGGCAGAAGTCTCTATATTAGCATTTTCTCCGCCAGAATTACTACATAGAATATATTGAGCATAGGCAATGGCCATAGGAAGCACGCCACTTCCGGGCTGCCCGGTAAGAAGTTGAGCATGCGGGATGCGGCCTCTGTCAGCCGTGGTCGTCAGGTGATTTTTTATGTGCGGAAGACCAATTATATCGTTAAAAAGCATAGGCAAATATAAAATTATATAAGCTTTATTATCTTCGGAAAAATTTATATTTGTAAGAAAGCAAAAACAATACTATGAAAACTATAGATGATTACAATTTTAATAATAAAAGGGCACTTATTCGGGTAGATTTCAATGTACCTCTTAACGAAGAAAAAGAGGTTACAGATGCAAATCGAATTGAAGCTGCTAAGCCAACTATTATTAAAATTCTTGAAGACGGGGGTAGTGTTGTTTTAATGTCTCATTTAGGCAGACCAAAAGGAAAGGAAAGTAAATATTCCTTGCAGCATATCACCGAGAAAGTATCTGAGGTACTCGGGGTCAAAGTGAAATTTGTGGAAGATTGCGTTGGAGAAGAAGTAGAAAATGCTGCGAAAAACCTTGAGCCTGGCGAGATCCTGTTATTAGAAAATCTGCGTTTTCATGAAGAAGAGACCGCCGGAGACGAAGATTTTGCAGAAAAACTATCTAGACTGGGCGACATATACGTTAATGATGCCTTTGGAACTGCGCACAGAGCTCACGCCTCTACCACCATTGTGGCTAAATTTTTCGATGAAAAATGTTTTGGTTATCTACTAGCCAAGGAGATCAAAAGCCTGGACAAGGTATTAAATAGCAAAGAAAAACCTGTTACGGCGGTACTGGGAGGGGCCAAGGTATCTTCAAAGATCACCGTGATAGAGAATATTCTGGATAAAATTGATCATCTCATTATTGGTGGCGGAATGACCTATACCTTTATAAAAGCACAGGGAGGTCATATTGGTACTTCTCTGGTAGAAGATGATAAACAGGAGCTTGCTTTGGAAATTTTAAAAAAAGCAAAAGAAAAAGGTGTGGAAGTACATCTGCCTGTAGATTCGGTGATCGCTGATAGCTTTTCTGAACAGGCCAGCACTCAAACAGAAAGCGTGGATAATATTCCTGATGGCTGGATGGGGCTGGATGTAGGTCCACAAACCATCCAGAATTTTTCTGAAGTCATCAAAAAATCGAAGATCATACTATGGAACGGTCCATTGGGAGTTTTTGAAATGGACACCTTCGCGAAAGGAACCATTCAATTAGGAGAGGCGATTGCAGAGGCTACCAGGAACGGAGCTTTTTCTTTAGTTGGAGGAGGAGATTCAGTCGCCGCAGTGAAACAGTTCGGCTTTGCAGATAAGGTAAGTTACGTTTCTACCGGTGGTGGTGCGATGCTGGAAATGTTGGAGGGAAAATCTTTACCCGGAATCGAAGCAATAAAAAATTAAACAGGTACGAAGTTTGATAACTTTTCGTTGTTATTCAAAAATGAATCTATGCTGAAACGAAAATATTTAATGCTATTGCTTTTCGCCGGGATCTCTACCCTGGCCCAGGAGGATAAGAATAAAGAGCGGGTAGAAAAAGCCAACTTCAGGGTTCAGATATTCCAGAAAAGCGATGATACCAGGATCAAACTGTCAGAACCAGATCCTGAATTCAAAGATAAATTACCGCTGTCTGCGGTGATCAGGGATTCTTCCAAAGTGAAACTGAAGGATCTGCCCCAGGCAAAAACCATAGATTCTTTATGGAAACTGGAACTTACTAATTCAGATCTATTCGAAGAGATGCAAAAGAGCATCCGCGAACAGGATTATGAAGAAGTTGTTTATAAAGAGCTGCCTACAGATACGCTCAAGGCGAGACTGGCAAAATTAAATGCCAGAACCCCTTTTAATATCGAATATAATCCCATACTGGAAAGCGTTATAAAATCCTACTTAAAAAGGAATAAGCACGGCATGGAAAGACTCATGGCGCTTAGTCATTATTATTTTCCCATGTTTGAACAGGAACTTGATAAATATGACATCCCATTGGAGATCAAATACCTCGCAATCGTAGAGTCTGCTTTAAATCCAAAGGCTAAATCCAGGGTTGGTGCCACCGGGCTATGGCAATTCATGTTCACTACAGGGAAAATGCACGGTTTAGATGTGAGTTCTTATGTAGATGAACGAATGGATCCGGAGCGCTCTACTGAAGCTGCAGCACAATATTTAGCAAGTCTTTATAAAGTCTTTGGAGATTGGGATCTTGTCCTCGCTTCCTATAATTCAGGTCCTGGAAACGTCTCAAAAGCCATTAGAAGGAGTGGTGGTTCCACAGATTACTGGCATTTAAGAAGATTTCTTCCACGTGAAACGGCTGGTTATGTACCTGCATTCCTGGCGACTTTGTATTTGTTTGAATATGCCGATGAGCATAACTTCCAGCCGAGCAAACCAGATGTGGTCTATTTTGAAACAGATACCATCCATGTAAAGCAGCTGCTAACTTTCGACCAGATTTCTAAAGTTACCGGCGTTGAAAAAGAAATGTTACAATTCCTTAATCCCTCCTATAAATTGGATATCATACCTTTTGTAGAGGATGAGAGGTACAGTTTGAGACTTCCAAAACCTGCAACGGGAAAATTTGTTTCCAATGAAACCGCTATTTATAACTTTGCGGAAACTCAGTTAGAAGAAGAGAAAAAGGAGTTACCTAAGTATGTGGAGACCAATGACCGCATCAGGTATAAAGTGAGAAATGGAGATTATCTGGGCAAGATAGCCGCAAAGTATGGTGTAGGAGTTAGTAGTATTAAGAGATGGAATAATCTGAGAGGTAATAACATCCGGGTTGGACAATATTTAACAATTTATCCCAATAAACCTGTAGCTGTTAGCACTGGTAAAAGTACTTCTAAAGCCAGTAGGAGTGCAGATCCAAGGTTTTACACGGTTAAACAGGGAGACTCTCTCTGGAGCATTTCCAGAAAGTTCCCGGGCGTTACGGTACAAAATTTGAAGTCCTGGAATGATATGAACTCTTCAAGTCTAAAACCAGGGATGAAAATAAAGATCTCTAAGGGTTAAAGACTTTTAATCAAAATCTAAAAAATGAAACGTAGCCTAATCCTGCTCGCCAGTATTTTCCTATTAATTGCATGTAAGACCGAGAAATCTGAAAAAGACAACAGAATCCTATCAGATAGTTCAGGAAACATTAATCAGCTAACCGTAGTAATAGAAAATGAGCTTTGGGAAGGAGAAGTTGGAGAGGCTATTAGAACGAAACTGGCTGCCCCGGTAGATGGTTTGCCACAGGAAGAACCTTTGTTTAGCCTAAGCCAGATCCCGCCCGAAACCTTTTCAGGTTTTGTTAGGAACAGCCGTATCTTTTTAAAGATCGAGGACAGTTCGAATAAGGGAATGCAACTTTTTGAAGATGAATTTGCCAGACCCCAAACGGGAATTGTTATAAAAGGCGACAGTTCTGAAGAGCTTATAGATGTAATTAACCAGCAGTCAGATTCTATAATCAAACTTTTAAAGAAAACTGAACTAACCGAAAAGCAGAGGAGAATACGCAAATCTTTGAAGAAGGATGATGCATTAAGTGAAAAATTTGGGATTAGCCTGAAATTTCCTTCGGCATACAGATATGCCAAGGAAGAAGATCGTTTTTCATGGATTAGGAAAGAGATCCCCAAAGGAAGTATGGAGATACTGGTTTACGAAGTACCTATTAGCAAGATCGAGAACGATTCAAGTGTTATCGCCAATATTATTGAAATGAGGGACTCTATTGGGGAAGCACAAATTCCCGGTCGCCTTAAAGGATCCTATATGATTACAGAAAAGGCTTATGCGCCTTATCTTTTCGAGACCAAAATAGATGGTAAGTTTGCTTACGAAACCCGGGGAACATGGGAGGTAGCAAATGATTTTATGGCCGGTCCTTTTGTAAATTACGCTATAAAGGATGAAGCAAATGACCGCTACCTAATTCTCGAAGGCTTCGTGTTTTCACCTTCCAGAGGGAAGAGAGATAATATTTTTGAACTAGACGCCATATTGCAATCGGCGAAATTCGAATAATAAAAAAACCCAACTGAAAAGTTGGGTTTTTTTATATTATGTAAAAAGCAGTTATTACTTTTTGTCTCCGGTTACATTACTTTTATCATCGTGTTTTGAACCGTTATCATCATCTTTAGAAGCGTCTTTAAATTCTTTAATTCCACTACCTAAGCCGCGCATCAATTCCGGAATTTTACGTCCTCCAAAGAGCAATAAAATCACTACCACGATTAAAATAATCTGCGGAGCTCCTATAGCCAAAGGCAAAATAATTGCATTCATGTCTTATTATTTAGTTTTACAAACTTAACAAGAATTCAGCAATCTAAACGTTAAGAAGGCAATAATTTGGAGTTCCAGATAGGGTGCCGAATAACTAATCTGCCCCTATTACAGGAGAATTTTTTTAATTTATCTTTGTAACACCTAAATATAGCTATGGCTGAAAATAAAAAGGAGAAAAAGAAGTTCACAAAAAAACTTCTGCATAAATATCGCATGGTCGTTCTAAATGAAGATACTTTCGAAGAACGATTTTCATTCAGATTAACCCGGCTCAATGTTTTTGTGACGGTAGGTCTATCTGCGATCTTTTTGGTGGTTATCACTACGATCCTTATTGCATTTACCCCGCTACGGGAATATATCCCGGGATATTCTTCAGCCGAATTAAAAGAAAAAGCTGCTAACCTTGCTTATGTATCAGATTCGCTTCAAACGGTGATAAGGCAGAACGATCAATACCTCAATTCTATTAAAAATGCGCTGACCGGAGAACTGGACCTGGAGCAGCTTAACCGTGACTCTATTCTTAGCGAACCAATATCAGACGCAGAGTATGAGGAAATAAACCGTATCAAAGCAGATTCGTTGCTAAGGGAGGAAGTCGCCCAGGAGGATAAATATAATATTTTACCTACCGCTACAGATAATATTAATTTCTCACTGTTTCCACCGGTGAAAGGGACGATCTCAGACCCTTATAGCATTAAAAAGAAACATTATGCTGTAGATATTGTCACCTCGCGTAATGCACCTGTGAAATCTGTGGCAGACGGCAGAGTGATTTTTGCCGAGTGGACTGCTGAAACGGGTTATGTTATCATTATTAAGCATAGTTATGGCCTTATTTCGGCATATAAACATAATGCTTCTATTTCTAAAGCTCAGGGTGATATCGTAAGGGCCGGGGAAGTGATCGCTACCGCCGGAAATACCGGTGAATTAACTACGGGACCACATGTGCATTTTGAATTATGGAACGAAGGTAATCCTGTAGATCCTTCAGAATATATTGATTTTAATTAGAGTATGTCTATAAAGTCTTTTGCCGCAAGAATATTTGCTTCACATATCAGGAAGAAAATCGATAAATGGGCTAATGATCCTCATCAAACCCAGCATAGGGTATTTGAAGATCTTATCAAAAAAGCAGCGAACACAAAATTTGGCCAGGATCACGATTTCGAGAAAATTAAGTCTCATGCAGATTTTATTGAGAAAGTACCCGTAAGGGATTATGAAGAATTAAAAGACTATGTAGATCTTATGGTAGAGGGGCAGGAGGATGTCCTTTGGCCCGGCAAACCTCTGTATTATGCTAAGACATCGGGAACCACCAGTGGCGCTAAATACATTCCGCTTACTAAAGATTCTATGCCTACCCATATCAATGCTGCCAGGAATGCTATTTTATGCTATATCAACGATACCGGGAAATCGGGTTTTGTAGATGGGAAAATGATCTTTCTACAGGGCAGTCCCGAACTCGATGAAAAAAATGGTGTAAAATTAGGCAGGCTTTCGGGGATTGTAGCGCATTACGTACCAGCATATTTACAGAAGAACAGGATGCCGAGCTGGGAAACCAACTGTATCGAAGACTGGGAAACCAAAGTAGATGCTATCGTTGACGAAACGGTGAAGGAAGATATGTCTGTAATTAGCGGAATTCCCTCCTGGGTACAAATGTATTTCGAAAGACTAATTGATAAAACTGGGAAGAAAGTAGGTGATATTTTCCCGAATTTTGATCTTTTCATCTATGGAGGGGTTAATTATGAACCCTACAGGTCTAAATTTGAAACCCTGATTGGGAGGAAAGTGGATAGTATTGAACTATATCCTGCTTCCGAAGGATTTTTTGCTTTCCAGGATAAGCAGAATGTTAAGGGAATGCTCTTACAACTTGATTCGGGTATGTTCTATGAATTTATCAAAGCAGACGAATTTTTCGAGGAAAAACCCGAACGTTTATTGTTAAAAGATGTTGAGGTAGGAGTAAACTATGTGATGATCATTTCATCCAACGCCGGATTATGGGCTTATAATATTGGAGACACCATTCAATTTACTTCGCTTAAACCTTACCGGGTAGTGGTTTCAGGAAGAATAAAACATTTTATCTCTGCTTTTGGAGAGCATGTGATCGCGAAAGAAGTAGAACAGGCCATGCAGGATGCTGTAGCCGAAACTGGTGCCGAGATTAGTGAATTTACGGTGGCACCGCAAATAGACCCGGTAGAAGATGAGCTGCCATATCACGAATGGTTCATTGAATTTGAGCAGGAACCGGAAGATTTAAATAGATTTGCTGCAGTAATTGACAGATCATTACAGGAACAGAATTCATATTATCAGGACCTTATTAAAGGGAGCGTATTACAAAGATTGAAGATCGCAAAAGTTCCCCGAAATGGTTTTCAGGATTATATGAAATCTATTGGAAAACTGGGAGGACAAAACAAACTGCCTCGATTATCTAACGATCGTAAAATAGCCGATCAACTTAAAGAGATTATTTAAAGAATTACTATGTCGATATTAAAATTACAGGGACGCACAAGAGCACAGGAGAGTTCGGGGGCTATAGAACGCATGTATATCACCATGAGACACCTTTTTAACCGTGGTTTCTATAAACCTATGGGAGTTTCTGGGGATACCTTGAGGGAATCATTACTAACCTTGAGACCGGAGATCTACGGATCTATTGCCAATGATAAAGCAGAACTGGAAGGACTGTTATACGTGATAGACAGGCTGCCTCATGGGATAGAGGAGTGCAGGTTTATTAATCTAACCAGTGATGAAGGATATGGAAATTCTCATTTTAAGCCTATAGTTCCGCCTAAAAGAAGAAGAAACTGTTACCGCATAGATGATGAGCAAATGAATATCGAGATCACCCGGGGAAGATCTGAGATCTATGATATACTAACGCACCTTACCTTCATGTTCATCGAGTCACACAAGATCATGAAACGGGTATTGATAGATGAAGACGGAAGTGTAAATCGAGACTGGGAAAAACTGGAATTTGCAGTTAAACACCAGGGTGATCTCACCCAGGCTCAGCGTGAAGTCGCCCTTACTCATACGGCCAGCATCCTTGGCAGGACTTTTCATGAGATCAGTAAATTATATCCTAAATTTTCTACGCCCGAGAACCCAGATCGTTTTCTAAGACTTGTCTGGTCCCTCGGTAATATGGCTATTAGAGAAGGAGTTAAGAACGAAAAGAGAATAATTACATTTAGCCCCGTTTTACGAGAAAGACTGGGGCATCATATCCACGGGGAGATCTGGGCCAATGATATAAAGCATTGCCTTATGGAGAATGGACTTATAGAGAGGCCATTACATATCATTAGTGCTAACATGCATAGTGTAATGAATACGCTCTATACGCCATATGCCTTAAAAACTGAATTAAAGAAAAAGAAGGCCCTGGATATTTACGAGGAATTGAGTGATAGTGGTAACGGCGCTTTGCGAAATAAGGTTAATAAAGCAGCTTTAGATAAAGGAATGTTTTTCATTGCAGATAAGAGTGGTACAAACATCGATGTACAGATCTTTGACACTGCCAAGCTGGAAGATGGCTTTAGCAATACTAAATTCAAAGAGCTCAAACCAGAAGCTAAGCCTGTGATCATTGTGATGGATTATGCTTTTGGGGAGCAGGCCTATGAGACTATGGATGAGCTTTTAAAACCTTATAATAGTAAGGATAAAGAGGTGAAAATGAATGTGAAATCCATCTCTATCATGGGTAAAGCAGGAATACTGGAAGGAGGCAAGGGAGATATTATGATCCCCGATGCGCATCTGTTTGAGGGTACAGCAGATAATTATCCTTTTGAAAATCAGTTAAAGAAATCAGATCTTGAAGGTCATGATATTAAGGTTGTAGATGGAGCCATGATAACTGTATTAGGTACCTCTTTGCAAAATAAAGATATATTAAGGTTCTTTCATGAATCAACCTGGAATGTTTGTGGCCTGGAGATGGAAGGGGCACATTATCAAAAAGCCATTCAGGCTGCTTCAAGATTAAGAAGAAGTATTTCTAAAGATGTGAAAGTGAGATATGCGTATTATGCTTCAGATAATCCTTTAGAAACGGGTAGTACATTAGCTTCTGGTGGTTTAGGAACTTCTGGGGTGAAACCTACCTATCTTATTACTGAAAAGATTCTTGATCAAATTTTTAATTCATAAAAAGCCTTCATGCAGGTTGAAAAGACGCCCTTAAAAGATTGTTATATCATAAAACCACGCATTTTTGAGGACCATCGTGGTATTTTCCTTGAAACTTTCCATAGGGAACGCTTTGCCGACCTGGTGGGGATAGATACAGAATTTGTACAGGATAATCAATCGGTTTCTACATTCGGAGTACTTAGAGGAATACACTATCAAAAAGGGGAATTTGCCCAGACAAAACTGGTGAGGGTAATTTATGGAAAGGTACTGGATGTGGTGGTGGATTTAAGACCAGATTCGCCTACTTTTAAACAAACGTTCTCCACTATTCTTGATGATAAGGATTTACATCAGTTATATGTTCCAAAAGGTTTTGGGCATGGATTCCTAACCCTTTCAGAAAAATCTGTTTTCGCCTATAAGTGTGATGATTATTACCGGCCGGGATCTGAAGGTGGCATTATATTTAATGATCCAGATCTAAATATCGATTGGGATTTTCCCTTAAAAGAGTTGATACTTTCAGATAAAGATCGCGACCTTCCCACTTTTAAAGAAACCTTTGGATGAAAACAATCATGGTAACCGGTGCGAATGGGCAGTTGGGCCAATGTTTACAAAAACATTCCAAATTATATCCTGATTTTGATTTTATTTTCTGCTCCTCAAAAGAACTGGATATAACCTCAAAGAAAAGTATCGAAAGTATTTTTGAAAAGAATCAAATAGATTTCTGCATAAACGCAGCAGCATATACCAATGTAGAACAGGCAGAAAATGAACCTGAGAAAGCCTTCGGGGTGAATGCTACCGGAAGTGCAAACCTGGCTGAGGTATGTGCAAAATACGGTGCGGTACTCGTTCATATTTCAACAGATTATGTTTTTAATGGTAGAGCAAACAGGCCATACCGGGAATCTGATGAGGTTGATCCTATAAACATTTATGGAGCTTCTAAATTAAAAGGCGAAGAGCTAATTCTAAAATATCAACCCCAAAGCTTCATTGTACGTACTTCCTGGTTGTATTCAGAATTCGGTCATAATTTTTATAATACTATCTTACGAAAAGCCGGGGAAGGGGCAACTTTGAATATTACTACTTCACAGGTGGGCACACCAACAAATGCCAATGACCTGGCTCAATATATACTCAAGATACTGGAATCTGGATCTGGCAGTTATGGGATCTATCATTTTAGTAATGAAGGCGAAGCAACCTGGTATGATTTTGCCCGTGAGATACTGGAATATTCAAAAAAAAGAGGCCAGGTTATACTTAATAAAACAGGTTTTTTTAAGACCTTGGCGGTGAGGCCGGAATATAGTGTGCTCTCCAAGCAAAAAATTACCAGCACCTTTGGGCCTGTTCAGGATTGGAAAGTTAGTCTTCATCAGCTAATTGATGAAAATTGATTAATTTTTAACCAGCATTATCATTATGGCAAAACGAATTTTGATCACCGGTGCTGCCGGATTTTTAGGTTCTCATCTCTGTGACCGATTCATAAAAGAAGGATTCGAGGTAATTGGAATGGATAATCTTATCACGGGAGATCTTCGAAACATCGAGCGTCTTATCAAGCTGCGCAATTTCGAATTTCATCATCATGATATCACCAAATTCGTACATGTTGCAGGTAAACTGGATTATATACTTCATTTTGCTTCTCCCGCCAGTCCCATAGATTATTTAAAGATCCCCATACAAACTTTAAAGGTAGGTTCAGTAGGAACCCATCATTGCCTGGGCCTGGCAAAAGAAAAAAATGCACGCATTCTCATAGCGTCTACTTCTGAAGTTTATGGTGATCCACAGGTGCATCCGCAAAATGAAGAATATTACGGAAATGTCAATGCGATAGGCCCCAGGGGGGTTTATGATGAAGCAAAGCGATTCCAGGAATCTATCACCATGGCCTATCACCGGTTTCATGGTTTAGAAACCAGGATCGCCAGGATCTTCAATACTTATGGGCCAAGGATGAGACTGAATGACGGAAGGGTGATCCCGGCCTTTATTGGGCAGGCTCTTAGGGGTGAAGACCTTACTGTATTTGGTGATGGCTCCCAAACCCGTTCCTTTTGTTATGTAGACGATCAGGTTGAAGGAATTTACAGGTTACTGTTAAGCGATTATTCAGACCCAGTGAATATTGGAAACCCACATGAGATAAGTATACTCGATTTTGCCAAAGAGATCATTAAACTTACCGGTACAGATCAAAAGATCGTATTTAAAGAACTACCCCAGGACGATCCCATGCAAAGACAACCGGATATCACCCGGGCTAAAGAAATTTTAAACTGGGAGCCTCGTGTAAGCAGGGCAGAAGGGATGAAGATCACCTATAATTATTTCAGGGGTTTAAGCCAGGAAGAACTTCAAAAAAGAGAACACAAGGATTTTTCTGAACATATCAGGAGATAATCATGGAAAGTTTAGGATTGGTTTCAGTTATAATGCCGGCCTACAATTCAGAGGCCTTTATTGCTGAATCTATCCAGTCTGTGATCCATCAGGAATACCAGCACTGGGAGCTCCTTATTATCGATGATGCCTCTATTGATGCTACCAAAGAAATCATTCAGAATTTCGCCAGCAGGGATACCCGGATAAAATTACTGGAGAATTCTGTGAATATGGGCACACACCATACCCGAAATTTAGGTATTAAAGCCGCCCAGGGAGATTTTATTTCTTTTCTGGATGCAGATGACCAATGGATGTCGTTAAAGCTTAAAAAGCAGTTAGAATATCTTCAAAAAACACATATAATGGCTTGTTTTTCCAGTTATGAATTGATCGCTGAAAATGGCCATCCCCTGTATAAGGAAATTCAGGCTTTACCAATCCTTAGTTATAAAAAACTATTGAAAGCCAATTATGTAGG